>JAHEMV010000028.1 GCA_024643455.1 Cytophagales bacterium | reverse complement strand
TTTTCTCCGTCAAATCCAAATAGTACCACAATATTGGAAGCTCGACAAGGATTACGGATTTTTACTTTTCACCGCGATTTGCAGCAATTTCGACTCATCAATAGAAATCTTTCGCTAAACGAAGATTACAGTATTCCTTCCGATCTAGTAGGTTTCGTAGAAATTGCCACTTCTTCATATGATAACAATGTATGGCTTATTGATCAAATTGATTTTAGTTTAAAAAAATACAATATCCTCACTCAATCCATCACATCCAAAACGCCACTAACCAATATACTCAACTCCAAAAATTACGAAATCTTGTATTGTAAAGAATATCAAAACCGCCTGTTTATCAGTACAAAAAATCATGGTATATTGATTTTTGATAATTTTGGCACTTATATAAAAACGTATCAAAATAAAAATATCTCTTATTTTAACTTTTGGGAAGATGACATCTATTTCATAGATGGAAATTCCTTAATAAGGCTTAACCTTTATAATGATAATCTTGAAACCCTACCTCTACCTTCAGATGCTAAATGGATATATTCGCTCGTCTTTAACAATCTGACTTATTTATTTTCAGAAAGGGCTATTTATATCTATAAATAAAAAAAACGACTTGTCGGGATAATTGGTCAAAACTCAAATTATTAAATCTCAACATAACGAGTAACACATAATTGATTTTACAAGAATTAAATTGTAACTAATCCCACTTTTTTAATGCTAAAAAATATTAAATTGTGTACGATTTTGATACAATCAAATGAACACAATCGCTCACAAAACGGAAGTGTCCATTTTTGGAAAAGCTAACTACTTGATTTAGAGACACCTCTTGTTATTGGCATTAAATTGGAATAAAAAGAACAAAAAATTACTGCCCTGTGGAATTAGATATTGGAAAAATTTTAATCGTAGATGATGATGAAGACGTTTTGCTCGCTGCAAAAATGCTCCTCAAAAAGCATACACATCAAGTAACAATAGAAAAGAATCCGAATAAAATTCCTTTTTTATTAAACAATGATACCTATGATGTCATTTTACTAGACATGAATTTCAGTAAAGATATCACAAGTGGAAAAGAAGGTTTTTACTGGTTAAGTCAAATAACAGAAAGAGATCCAAATGCTGTAGTTATTCTCATTACAGCATTTGGCGATGTGGAAATGGCTGTGAGAGCTTTAAAGGAAGGCGCTACTGATTTTGTTTTAAAACCATGGCAAAACGAAAAATTACTCGCGACAATATCTGCAGCAATAAAACTGAAAAGATCGTACAACGAAGTCGATAAATTAAAAAAAGCAAAACAACAACTGCAAGATGATAGCAATCAGCCGTTCAAAGATATACTTGGCGAGAGTGATGCAATCAATAAGGTATTTGACATCATCGATAAAGTAGCCATGACCGATGCAAATGTGCTGATTTTAGGAGAGAATGGAACAGGAAAAGAATTAGTCGCCAGGGCATTGCATCAAAGATCACTGCGAAAAGACAATGTTTTCATAGGTGTGGATATGGGCGCAATTACGGAAACCTTATTTGAAAGTGAATTATTTGGTCATAAAAAGGGCTCTTTTACCGATGCGAAAGAAGACAGGACAGGCAGGTTTGAAGTAGCCAATACTGGCACTCTTTTTTTAGATGAAATTGGGAATTTAAGTTTACCACTTCAATCCAAATTGCTAAGTGCTTTGCAAAATCGGCAAGTCACCAGGATTGGAGCAAATAAACCAATTCAAATAGACATCCGCCTGATTTGTGCTACCAACATGCCTATTTACGATATGGTGAAGGATAATGAGTTCAGGCAGGATTTGCTTTATCGAATCAATACAGTCGAGTTACATATTCCTCCTTTACGGGACCGCCAGGATGATATTGAACTTTTAGCCGAGCACTTTGTAGAAATGTATAGTAAAAAGTATCGAAAGCCGACGAAGACCTTTTCGATAAATACCATAAAAAGATTGCAAAAATATGCGTGGCCAGGAAATGTTAGAGAACTCCAGCATGCTATTGAACGCGCAGTAATCATGAGTGAGCATAGCAGCCTTACACCCGACGACTTTTTCTTTTTAACCAATAATTCACAAGCCGATGATATCAACATTGAGAATTACAACCTTGAGACTGTAGAAAAATCAGTCATTCAAAAAGCAATTAATAAACATAGCGGTAATATTTCTAAAGCAGCAAAGGAGCTTGGTCTAACCAGGGCTTCATTATACCGCAGATTGGAAAAACATGGGCTCTAGTAACCTGAGGTTTCAGATCATTATCCGAGTCACTGCTATTGCGTTGACTTTATTTCTGCTATTTGAATTGGTAGATACCAAAGCCTTTTCATTGACCATATTACTGGTATTAACACTGGCTATTGTTCAAGTTGTAGCACTGATCAAATTTATCGACAAGACCAACCAGGATATCATTGATTTCTTTGAAGCCATAAAAAACAATGATTTTTCCATTGCCAATGAGAAGACTGGAAAAGATGCCTATAGCAGCTATCTGAATGAACAATTTGAAATGGTCATTAAAAAGCTGAAAAAATCCAGACTGGCAAAAGATGAACGGCAACAATATCTAACCACTATTGTACAACATGTAGGGATTGGACTTTTGACATTTAATGAAAAAGGAGAAGTTCAGATCATGAATATCGCGGCAAAACGTTTGCTAAAAATTGAAAGCATCAAAAATATAGACAACCTCAAATCCATCAGCGAAGAACTTGTCAGATGCTTCTGGGATTTGAAAACTGGCGGACGATCACTAATTACTACTGAAATCGGGGGAGATGAACGCCAACTTTCTGTTTATGCTATTGAACTGACTCTTGGAAAAGAAAATTTTAAATTAATTTCCCTACAAAACATACGTTCTGAGCTCGAGGAAAAAGAAATGGAAGCCTGGCAAAAACTAGTCCGCGTGCTGACGCATGAGATTATGAATTCCGTCACACCCATATCTTCCTTAGCCAATACAGTTGAAGGTGAAATAGTTGGATACCTGGATCATAGTGAAGCACCAAGTATAAAAAAGGAAGACCTTGAAGACATCCATCTTGCAGTCCAGACCATTCAACGCCGAAGCGATGGCCTGATCCGGTTTGTTAACGATTTCAGAAGCCTAACTCATACTCCTGAACCTAAGTTTCAAATGGTAAGTGTAATGCAGCTTTTTGACCAAATCACAGTTTTGCTCAGAAACGAGATCGAATCAAATCATATTAAATTCATCGTAAACGTTAAGCCCCAAAATCTAGCCTTGAGCATCGATCCGGAATTGATCCAGCAGGTTTTGATCAATCTTATCAAAAATGCTGTGCAAGCGTTGGAAGAGCGAGAAAATAAAATCGTAGAATTATTGGCCTACCAGGACGAAAAAAACAATACTCTTTTCATTTTGAAAGACAACGGTCCTGGAATAGATGAAGAAGCACAAACCAAAATATTTATACCATTTTTTACTACAAAAAAAACTGGTTCAGGAATCGGTTTATCACTTTCGCGTCAAATCATGCGACAACATAATGCCTCCTTATCCGTAAAATCGAAAGTTGATGAAGGGACTGAGTTCATTCTTCGATTTTAAAATTATTTTTTAAAAGGATAAGCTTTCATTAGTTTAGTAACTAAATAAACCATTTGCCCATGGATAAACAAATTGCAGCAAAAGTAACTGATATACTTGTCAATAAGTTGGGCCTTCAAGAAAGTGAAGTGACTCCAGATGCAAATTTAACCAAAGATTTGGGCATTGATTCATTGGATTATGCCGAATTAACCATGGAGTTTGAACAAGTCTTTGATATCCGGATTCCTGATAGTGACGCTGAAAAACTGACAACCATAAGTCAGGCTGTCGATTACATCAAACAAAAACTGGACACTAAAAAATAATATCTACTTAATATCAAATAGTATATTATTTCTTTAATTGGGTTATCAAAAGTCCAAAGAATGAAATTTTTATTTTTAGTTCAAGGCGAAGGAAGGGGACATATGACCCAGGCCATAACCCTGTCAAAAATACTTACTTTGGGTGGACATGAAGTGGTACATACTTTCATCGGAAAAAGTAAACGTAGAAAAATCCCAGACTATTTTTTTGCCCAAATTGGATCCAGAACAGACACCATTCTTTCTCCAAATTTTATTCTTGACAAGGAAAACAAATCGCTTAATCTTTTTAAATCTATAGTTTACAATGCTCGATTTCTAGGTTTATACAAAAAGAGCCTAGATCTGATCAATCAAAAAGTAAAGGAAACTCATCCTGATGTATTTATTAACTTTTATGATTTTTTGGGAGGTTTTTACTTTCGATTATACAATACTAAAAATCTAAAGCATGTTTGCATTGGAAGGCAATTTCTTTCCATGCATCCGGATTTTCCTTTTGAAATGGGAAGAAATATTGAAAAAAGACTTTTCCTAATGAACAACTGGATTACATCCCAAAAATGTCACAAATACCTGGCGTTATCATTTCGCCCTTATAAACCTTTGCACGTAAAAAATATGATAGTCGTGCCGCCATTACTTAAAAGCGGTATTGATAAAAGTATAGTAATATCCGAAGAATTTCTACTTGCATACATGGTAAATGATGGATATGCTGAAGATCTGATATCCTGGCATAAAAATCATCCAGACATGAAGATTCATTGCTTTTGGGATAGAAAAAATATGCCTGAAAAGTATATGCCTCATGAAAATCTTACTTTTCATCAGATTGATAATGCCCTATTCACAGATTTAATGAGCCAATGCAAAGGCTTTATTTCCACTGCTGGATTTGAATCAGTCTGTGAGGCACTTTATTTACAAAAACCGGTTTTAATGATCCCTGTTGAGGGTCAATATGAACAAGCCTGCAACGCAATAGATGGAGAACTAGCCGGCGCTGGCATTAAAGGGAAATCATTTGATCTAACACAATTCATGGCTTTTTTACCAAATTATTCCCCAAACAATGATTTTAGGAAATGGATTGAAAATGTAAATGCTATTTTTCTTCAAGAATTGACCAATTTTTAAAGTTCCGGCAACTTGTTCTGTTTTTTCCACTAAATTTGCTCGAATCGAACGTGTGAAGGATCGCTATGGCTTTTATCAGTAAGAAAAAATTGGTTTACACCATCAAAGAACCATTGAGGGAATATCTCATTAATCAGGAGCGCGAAGTCCGGCTTCCAATCACTTATGAGGAATTACATCGATTTGATAATGCCATCCCATTTATAGACAAATTTGGTAAAGACACGTTATGGGAAACCGTTTTACACGGTCAGAGTGAAATGATGCATGTTCATGAAGCGCTAAAAAAAATATATGCTTTGCTGAAGTCTTCTGGCGATGTTTCTGTGATTGAGCACCTGTATATCGATAGGATTGACCTCTGTACTTATGGAAATACAAAGCCTTTTCGCATTCGGATTGTAAATAAGATCAATGACCTTTTCGATTATTTTTATATTAAAACAGCCGATGCATCCAGAGTCTATGGATTGGAATTGGAACACTTGATCTCACCTAGCAAAATAAATTTTTTGGTAAGCGGCAACACCCTGGTAGAGGAACACATACAAGGTATACCTGGTGATGATTTTATTAATAAAAACCTAAAAGATCCCAATCTCAACGCAATGAGATTGGCAAAGGAATTCATCAAATTCAATGAACGATGCCTTGTAAGACTTTTGGGAGATATGCACTCTAGCAACTTTGTCGTTGAGGTTATACCGGATTTTGATGAAATCCATTACCGAATACGTGCAATCGATTTTGATCAGGAGGCCTTTGAAGGAAGGTCGGCCATCTATATGCCTCAGTATTTCAAGCAAAATAATCCAATTATCCAATTGGGCATGAAAAATCTTGCTCAGGAATTGGAGATGCAATATCAAAAAGAAGAGCGTTCGCTTATTGCCAATCGCTTAAAGTCTAAAATTTCAGGACCTGCAATCCGCAATCTGGTAAAAGCCATGATGCAGGATGAAATAGCCCCTAAGAAAAACGTTCATTCCCTTCGCGAAGATCTTTCTCGTATGTACAATGACAAAGAGTTCTTGGCATGCCAAAATATGGGAGAAATCTTATATACAAGCCTGAAATTTGTATTTAAATACCCAATCAGACATAAATATTCATTTGTTAATTTTTAATCATCATGTTTACAGGAATAGTAGAAGCTACAGGAATAGTAAAGCGGATTGACAAAGCTGGAACAAATAAAACCTTCACGATAGAAGCTCCATTTACATCTGAAATGAAAGTGAACGACAGTCTTTCTCACAATGGAGTTTGCCTCACTATCGTCCATACTGAGGGTAACACCTACCAGGTAACAGCCGTCCAGGAAACACTCATAAAATCCAATCTCGGTCAACTTTTAATTGGTGATATAGTAAATCTTGAACGTGCAATGGCATCGGGATATCGGTTCGATGGACATATGGTCCAGGGTCATGTGGACCAGACTGGAATTTGTACTTATGTGGAAGAAGTAGATGGCAGCTGGCTGTTCGATTTTGAATTTGACTTTCAATCGACTGGCAATTTTTTGGTAGAAAAAGGTTCGATTTGTATTGACGGCGTCAGCCTTACAGTATTTAATGTAAAAAATGGATCTTTCCGTGTTACCATCATTCCTCATACCATGGATGTAACCAATTTTAAAACCTATAAGGTTGGCACAAAAGTAAACCTGGAGTTTGACGTAATTGGAAAATATATCAAACGACTCTTCGAGTTGGGATACAAAGATGCAATTGCACGTAATTAGCAAAATTTACTATAAAAACATACTAAAATTCTCTTATTTAGAATCTTTATAAAAAGCCCCTGAATCAATGTGCAAGGGGTTTTTTATTTTCATTAAGTGATCTTAGTCACTCCTGTTTTTTCACCACTTTAGAATATCATTTCAAACATGATTTAAATCATCTTTAATATTAAATCAGATCACTATTTTTGGGATCCTGATAAAGAATAAATTATTTACCAGAATTTTTTTTGACTCTAATTTTATAACAATTCATTATTATGAAGGGAAAAAAATATCTTACTATAGATGGCAATGAAGCGGCTGCATATGTTGCATACCGAGTGAACGAGGTTTGTGCCATCTATCCAATTACTCCATCATCAAACATGGCCGAATGGGCAGACGAATGGGCTGCCAAAGGAATTAAGAACATTTGGGGAAACATCCCCAGTATCGCAGAAATGCAAAGTGAAGGCGGTGCAGCTGGAGCGGTTCATGGATCGTTGCAAGCAGGTGCATTGACTACTACTTTTACTGCATCTCAAGGTCTTTTATTAAAAATCCCGAATATGTTTAAAATAGCAGGAGAGCTCACCTCTACTGTATTTAACATTTCTGCGCGATCGCTTGCTACGCATGCCTTGTCTATTTTTGGTGATCATTCAGATGTGATGGCAGCCAGGACCACTGGTTTTGCAATGCTTGCTTCAGCTTCGGTTCAGGAAGTAATGGATTTTAGTCTAATTGCTCAGGCTTCAACATTGGAATCCCGCATTCCTTTCCTTCATTTTTTTGATGGATTTAGAACTTCTCATGAAGTAGCAAAAATAGAGGTCGTTCCGGAAAGTGCCATGAAAGAAATGGTGACAGATGATCTAGTAAGAGCACATAGAAGAAGAGCCCTTACACCGGACAGACCTGTAATTAGGGGTACCGCTCAAAACCCGGATGTATTCTTCCAAAATCGGGAGACTATGAATCATTTTTATGATAAATGTCCCGAAATCGTTCAGAATAATATGGATAAGTTTGCCAAACTTACCGGCAGACAATATAAATTATATGAATATTATGGTGCTAAAGATGCTGATCGCGTTGTCGTTATCATGGCATCTGCAGCTCAAACAGTAAAAGAAACGGTTGATTACCTGAATGCCAAAGGTGAAAAAGTTGGAGTATTAATGGTGCGCCTTTACAGACCGTTTGCAATTAAAACGTTTATGGAGGCCATTCCGGCTTCGACGAAATCACTTATCGTTTTGGATCGAACTAAAGAACCAGGCGCAACGGGTGACCCAATGTATCTCGATGTAGTAAACGCACTTAACGAAGGAATAGATCTTGAGTATGGTTCTATAAAAGCAAAACCACAAATATTAGGAGGACGATATGGTCTTTCTTCAAAAGAATTTACACCAGCAATGGTGAAGGCGGTTTATGAAAACACCGGAAAAGGGGCTAAAAATCACTTTGTAGTTGGTATCAACGATGATGTAAACCATACTAGTATTGATTTTGATCCTAATTTCAGTATCGAATCGGATAAAGTTGTACGTGCTATGTTCTACGGATTGGGTTCTGATGGAACTGTAGGCGCAAACAAAAACTCTATCAAAATCATTGGTGAAAACACCGAAAATTATGCTCAGGGATATTTTGTATATGACTCTAAAAAATCTGGATCAATTACGACATCTCACTTAAGATTCGGTCCAAATCCAATTCAGTCACCTTATTTAATAACAAAAGCAAATCTTATCGCATGTCATCAGGCTGTGTTCCTTGACACAACCGATATGCTGAAATATCTAACAGAAGGAGGAACCTTCCTGGTAAATACACCTTTTAGCAAAGACGAAATCTGGGATCAGCTTCCTAAAGAAGTCCAAACTCAACTTATTGGGAAGAAGGCAAAACTATTTGTTATCGATGCCCAAAGTGTCGCTGAAAATAGCGGAATGGGTCGACGTATCAATACGGTTATGCAAGTATGTTTCTTTGCTATTTCTGGCGTATTACCTAGAGATAAGGCAATTGAAGCTATAAAAGACTCTATTAAAAAGACTTACGGTAGAAAAGGAGAAGTCATCGTTCAGATGAACCTTCAGGCTGTTGATAATACACTTGAAAATCTCTATGAAGTAAAAATTGCTGAAAAAGTTACCAGTAAAACTAAACTTAAAGATCCTGTACCTGCAGGATCTCCAGACTTTGTAGAAAAAGTTCTTGGTGAAATCATCGCAGGTAGAGGTGATGATCTTCCAGTTAGCGTATTCCCAATTGATGGAACGTTCCCAACAGGAACTGCTCAATATGAGAAAAGAAATATCGCGCTAACCATTCCAACTTGGGATCCAGAGACCTGTACCCAATGTGGAAAATGTGCAATGGTTTGTCCTCATGCAACTATACGAATTAAAGCATATGAGCCTGATCTTTTAAAAGGTGCCCCTGAAACATTCAAGTCAGTAGATGTACGAAACAAGGAATATGCTGAAGAAGGATTGAAATACACCATTCAGATAGCACCTGAAGATTGTACAGGTTGCGGGGTTTGCGTTGAAGTATGTCCAGCTAAACAAAAAACCGATAAAAGCAAAAAGGCGCTTGTCATGGAGCCTCAACTTGCTTTAAGAAATTCTGAAGCAAAAAATTGGGATTTCTTCTTAAATATTCCTGAAATGGACAGAAATAAAATCCCGCTGAATTCCATCAGAACTCAGCAACTTCAACAACCTTTGTTTGAATTTTCTGGTGCATGCTCTGGATGTGGAGAAACCCCTTATATCAAAATGTTGACTCAGTTATTTGGAGATCGAATGTTGATCGCCAACGCAACTGGTTGTTCCTCGATTTATGGCGGTAACCTTCCAACTACACCTTACAATAAAAATAAAGATGGAAGAGGTCCTGCCTGGTCAAACTCATTGTTTGAAGACAATGCAGAATTCGGTCTTGGATATCGGCTTGCTGTTGATAAACAAACTGAAAATGCAAAACAACTGGTAAAAGAACTGGCGTCAGAAATCGGTGATAAACTGGCAGATGATTTATTAAAAGCTGATCAGTCTGATGAAGCTGCTATTTTTGAACAAAGAGTTCGCATAAAGGAATTGAAAGCTAAACTGGAGAAAATAAATACTCCTGAAGCTAAACGATTAATTCAGGAAGCAGATTATTTAGCTAAGAAGAGCGTCTGGATCGTCGGTGGAGACGGATGGGCCTATGATATCGGATTTGGTGGATTGGATCACGTTCTGGCATCTGGCAAAAATGTGAATGTCCTGGTGATGGATACGGAAGTTTATTCCAACACTGGTGGTCAGACTTCCAAAGCAACGCCAATCGGTGCAATTGCAAAATTCTCAGCTAGCGGAAAGGCCATTAAGAAAAAAGACCTCGGCATGATCGCCATGGCATATGAATCTGTTTATGTAGCGGTAGTAGCATTCGGGGCCAAAGATGAACAAACGCTAAAAGCCTTCTTGGAAGCAGAAGCTTTTGATGGACCTTCGATTATCATTGCATACTCACATTGCATTGCACATGGTATTGATATGTCGAATCCATTACAAAACCAAAAAGCTGCAGTGGATTCAGGGCAATGGATTTTATACAGATATAATCCTGATAACATTAAGCTGGGTGTTAATCCACTTACTCTGGATTCCAGACCTCGAAAGGTGCGAGTTGAAGAATACATGGGTATGGAAAACAGATTTAAAATGCTGTTGAAGAGTAAGCCTGCTTTAGCTAAGAAATATATGGATCAAGCACAAGAAGATGTTGAGGCTCGATTCAAACATTTCCAATACCTTGCTGCACGTGAAGGTGAGAAAATTGAGGATTTATAACATTTAAAAGGAAATTAATAAAATGGATTTATCAACTAAATATTTGGGCATGACGCTAAAGTCACCATTAGTGGCGTCTGCTTCACCCCTATCAGAGGATATAAGTAATATTAAAAAACTTGAAGATGCAGGTATAGGAGCTGTGGTTTTATACTCTTTGTTTGAAGAACAATTGAGACTTGAGCAAGAAGAGTACAATTATCATACTACTCATGGAACAGATGCATTTGCTGAAGCACTTTCTTACTTTCCGGAAGTTGAAGATTATAAACTTGGGCCGGAATTGTACCTTGAACATATCCAAAAAGCTAAGGCTGCCGTAAAAGTTCCCATTATCGCGAGTTTAAACGGAAGTTCTATGGGCGGGTGGACAGATTATGCCAAAGAAATGGAATCTGCCGGTGCTGATGCTATTGAGCTTAATATATATTATATCCCAACCAATGCCAGTTTAACTGGAGCTGAAGTTGAGCAAAAATATGTCGATATTTTAAAAGCAGTAAAATCAGCAGTTAACATCCCTGTAGCATTAAAACTGAGTCCGTTCTTTTCGAATTTCTCGAATATGGCAAAGCGTTTTGATGAAGCTGGTGCAGATGCTTTGGTTCTTTTCAATCGATTTTATCAACCTGATATTGATTTGGATGAATATGAAGTTACGCCGAATTTACTGCTTAGTCAGTCAAGTGCAATGAGATTGCCAATGCGTTGGATTGCCATTCTGAAAGACAATATAAAAGCGGATCTGGCAGCAACAAGTGGTATTCATACTGGTACCGATGTTGTCAAAATGCTTTTGGTAGGATCAAACGTAACAATGCTTTGTTCGTCTTTATTAAAACATGGAATTAGTCATGTAAAAAATATAGAAGACCATTTAAAGCAATGGATGAGGGAAAATGATTATTCTTCAGTACGAGAATTACAGGGAAGTATGAGTCAGCATAAAACAGCTGATCCAAGTTCATTTGAACGCGCTCAGTATATGAAGGCATTAACAAAATATCAATTATAATATTAATCAGGTGTACCTGATTTTTTATCCTGGTACACCTGTTTTACTCAGCCTTTAACGGATTTATTGAAATGGTTCTGCGAGGCAATAAGTTCATATTTTTAATTATTGATTATGGAAAAGGAAATCATTTACCTGGATGAAATCACGGTGAGGTTCGCCGGTGATTCAGGAGATGGGATGCAATTGGCAGGAAAACAGTTTTCAGATACTTCTGCAAGTTCAGGGGTAGATGTAAATACGTTCCCCGACTTCCCTTCAGAGATAAGGGCCCCGGAGGGCACCTTGTATGGCGTTAGCGCATTTCAGATTAAATTAGGGTCAAGTTCAGTAAACACTCATGGCGATGAAATAGACTTATTGGTAGCCATGAACGCTTCTTCACTCAAGGTGAATGTCAATAATCTAAAAGTTGGCGGGATTATCATTGCCAACATTGAAGGATTTGATTCGAGAAATCTGAAATTAGCAAAATATACATCCAATCCGTTAGAGGATGGTTCACTTAAGAAATTTAATGTAATTGCTTTAGATATAGAAGCAATCATTAAGGAAGAGCTTAAAGGATCAGGGATTTCTCCAAAAATAGTTAAAAAATCAAAAAACTTTTTTGCACTTGGGATTACCTACTGGCTTTTTAACAGGCCAATGGAACCAACAGTAAAGTGGCTAAATGCTAAATTTAAAAAAGATGCTGACGTATTAGAAGCCAATATCCGTGTGCTCAATGCAGGATGGAATTACGCTTTAAAAAATGAAGCCTTTAAAAAACAATATACGCTTCAACCAGCAAAATTTGAGAAGGGAACCTATCGAAACATTTCCGGGAACCATGCTGTTGCCTTAGGATTAGTGACAGCATCAAAAAAGGCTAATATTCCATTGTTTTTAGGGACATACCCAATCACCCCGGCAACAGATATTCTACAATATATTTCTGGCTATAAAAAATATGGCATAAGGCATTTACAGGCTGAAGATGAAATTGCTGGTATTGCAAGTGCCATAGGAGCTTCATATGGAGGTAACCTGGCTGCAACAACTACATCTGGACCTGGGTTGTCACTGAAAATTGAGGCCATTGGACTTGCTGTAATGACAGAACTTCCGCTTGTTATCGTAGATGTAATGCGAGCCGGGCCAAGTACTGGACTGCCAACTAAACCAGAGCAATCGGATTTATTCCAGGCGATGTACGGAAGACACGGTGAAGCTCCGCTACCTGTACTAGCTGCTGCCAGTGCCGCCGATTGTTTTGCTATGACTATTGAAGCTGCTCGTTTAGCGCTTAAATATATGACTCCTGTAATTTTATTGACTGACGGATATATTGCCCAGGGGACTGAACCCTGGAGAATTCCTGAACTTAGTGAGTTACCTGATCTGACGCCAAATTTTGCTACTGATCCGGAAGGATTTGCACCTTATATCCGTGATCCAGAAACACTGGCAAGAATGTGGGCCGTACCAGGAATGCAGGGTATGGAGCATAGAATTGGTGGACTGGAAAAACAAAATATAACGGGAGCTGTAAGCCACGATCCTGAAAATCACCAAAAAATGGTGGAAATTAGACAGGAAAAAATCGATCGAATAGCAAGAGACATTCCAAATCTTGAAATCATGGGTAATGCAGATGCCGAATTATTGATAATTGGCTGGGGAAGCACCTATGGAGCAATCAAATCTGCTGTGGATGCAAAGACAAAAGAAGGAGTAAAAGTGGCATATGTACACTTGAAGCACCTCAATCCATTCCCTTCTAACCTTGGAGATGTTATTTCTAAATATAAAACAATATTGGTTCCTGAGATGAATTTAGGACAATTGAGGACCATCCTTCATTCAAAATTCCTGGTTCCGATTATCGGCATGAACAAGGTACAGGGTATACCATTTAAAACTTCTGAAATTAAAGCTAAAATTGACGAGTTATTGTCAGAAAAGGAGGCAGTTATATGAAAACATTATTAGAAGAAATCATATCAAAACCACATATTGGAACGATTGAATACGAGCCAAAGGACTTCAAACCTGATGTGGATGTAAGATGGTGCGCAGGATGTGGTGGATATTCAATACTTTCTCCTGTTCAGCGTATCATGCCAGAACTGGGCATTCCAAAAGAAAAAATTGCCTTTATATCTGGAATTGGTTGTTCTGGTAGATTCCCATATTATATGGATGTCTATGGATTTCATGGGATTCACGGTCGTGCCATTGCCATAGCCTCCGGGCTTAAGATTGGCAGACCAGACTTATCCGTTTGGGTAGCTACTGGAGATGGAGATAACATGAGTATTGGAGGCAACCATTTTATCCATGGATGCAGAAGAAATACTGATATCAATGTGATTATGTTCAACAATGAGGTATATAGCTTGACAAAAGGACAATACTCTCCTACCTCACACAAAGGGCAGATCACCAAATCTTCTCCATTAGGAGCACTTGATGAACCATTCAACCCTGCTGCATTGGCACTGGGCGCTGGAGCAACGTTTGTAGCCAGAGGTATAGATAAAGATAGAAATCATCTTCAATATCTATTTGAAAGAGCTGCAGCTCATAATGGCTTTTCATTTATCGAGGTTTATACCAATTGCAATATTTTCAATGATGGTGCATTTGATTCATTTACCAAGAAAGATGTGAGAGAAGATATGACAGTGATGCTTGAGCATGGAAAACCATTGATTTTCGGAAAAGATAGAGATAAGGGGATTATCATTGATGGATTTAAACCCAAAGTTGTGTCACTTACAGATGGGAAATATACAATTGATGATTTACTTGTACATGATGAAAAGGACAGCACCTTGGCATTTATCCTAGGCAACATGACCTATAACCCAGATGTGCCAAGACCTCTTGGAATTTTCCAAAGTCTGGAACGATCTTCCTATAATGATAGTGTGCAAGCGCAAATCGATCATGAGGTCGCTACGAAAGGAGAAGGAAACATTACAGAACTACTAGTAGGTAAAGAATCCTGGGTAGTGAAATAAAAATAAAAGCTTTTTAAAAGAAAAACCATGGCAAGCAATTGTCGTGGTTTTTTTGTTATAGATCTTTTTTCTGTTTGTCGTATTCACAAATGGATATTTGTGCCTTTTTACCTTTCGAAAACAAAAGAATATTTATCCAAACTATTACCTTACCTTTGTCTGCTTAATAAAATACATGAAATTTTCAGAATTAGGAATCATTGAACCAATCCTAAAAGCCCTTGCGGCCGAAGGATATACTCATCCAACACCCATACAGGAACAATCTATACCCATCCTTATGCGTGGAAAAGATTTACTTGGTTGCGCTCAAACTGGAACTGGAAAAACTGCAGCTTTTGCCATTCCTATCCTCCAGCATCTTATCCTTGATCGTCAACAAAATAATGGCCCGCGTAAAATCAGAGCACTTGTGGTAACGCCAACAAGAGAACTTGCCATACAAATTGAGGAAAGTTTTAATGTATATGGGAAATATACTGGAATAAAGAACACGGTCATTTTTGGGGGAGTAAAACAAGGCCCACAGACTGCGGCTCTTCGCAATGGAATCGATGCACTAATTGCAACACCAGGTCGATTACTGGACCTCATGAATCAGGGATTTATTTCATTAAGAGATATCAAATACTTTGTCCTTGATGAAGCTGACCGAATGCTGGATATGGGATTTATCCATGATATCAAGAAAATCATAGCCAAATTGCCAGTAAAACGCCAATCATTATTTTTTTCTGCCACCATGCCACCAGATATTATTGATCTTTCCAGAAAGATCCTTGGCAATCCTGAAAAAGTAATTGTCACTCCGGAACAAACAACGGCTGAAAAGGTGGAGCAATCGATGTATTTTGTATCCAAAAATGCCAAACCAAAATTATTAACCCACATACTTCAAACAGACAAAGTTAATTCTGCTATCGTATTCTCAAGAACCAAGCACGGTGCTAATAAGATTGTAAAGGAATTGGCAAAGTCAGATATAATTTCGGCTGCTATCCATGGAAATAAATCACAAGGAGCAAGACAGTTGGCTCTAGGTAATTTTAAAAATGGGAAAATCAATGTATTGGTTGCTACAGATATAGCTTCCAGAGGCATCGATGTAGATGATTTGTCACATGTGATCAATTACGACTTACCCAATATCCCTGAAACATACGTTCACCGAATTGGCAGAACAGGTCGCGCCAATGCTAGTGGCATAGCCATTTCTTTTTGTGATATCGAAGAACGCGCTTACCTGCGCGATATCGAAAAATTGATCGGTCAGAAAGTTCCAGTGATAGCTGATCACCCTTTCGTTCATGATAAGAGTGAAAAAGCACCAAAAATCCATGATCTGCCTCCACGGACACAACATGAACATAAACTCGCCGTTGTCGGAAGCAGTAATGATACCAAAAAAAGGAAAAAACCATGGAAATCTTATTCACAAAGAAAAAAGCAAAAAAGAAACCCGATTCCATAAATCTGGCTGGTTGCATTAAAACTGAATATATTCTATTCTCGGTTTAAAATTGGATTCCTTTATAGAAACAACTTTTCGATGGTTTAAAGTGTCAATAGGATTGTTGATCCAAAATTATATCAATCATGGAAAACAGACATCTTTTTTACCCACTTATCCTGGCACTTTCTCTAGTAGCAGCTTGCAATAAGGATGATGATACAATCCATCTTTCTGATACGGACTATTTGGTTTTTGGGCACTTTTATGGAGAATGTCTTGGAGAATCATGTATCGAAAACTACAGATTAGAAAGCAATAGAATCCTGGAGCTTACCGATGATTCTTATCCCAATAAATCCATAAATTATAATGGAAATTATGCCCTTCTCCCTGACTCTATATTCACTTTAGTGAAAGATCTTCCGAACTATTTCCCTCAAAAATTAATTGATGAACATGATACCATCATTGGACAACCAGATGCCGGCGATTGGGGTGGAATATATATTGAATATAATAGAGATGGTGTGCAACGTTTCTGGTTAATTGATCAGATGAAAAGCAACGTCCCTGAATACTTGTTTGATTTCATCGATAAGGTGAATGAGAAAATTGCTTTGATAAATGGATAATCGACAGCTCAATCGCTTACATTGCAAAACTCATTAATATACAATCCATACAACATCTAATCCATCTTTTTAATCACAAGACTTGTAGCCAGCTCAGATGAGGCATCCCCCCGGATAGACCCCGTTACTGGCATGGTATTTTCAGACACTGCACTTGTTGCTATCGGGATATGTGCCTCACCAGTCAAAATACCGTTGCTGGGATCAAAGCCTATCCAGCCTGCACCTGGTAAAAATGCCTCAACCCATGCATGCAATTCAAAGTCAGGATGCTCTAACTGAATAAAGAAATATCCACTTACAAATCGAGCTGCAATCCCCATATGTCTTAAAAGCTGAATCTGCATCCATGACAAATCTCGGCATGAGGCTTTTTTCAATTCAAAGGTTTTGTACGCATCATATGGGGTTCCTACCTCTCTGGTTTCAACGATAAAATCAGAATGAATTTGTTTGGTAAGATTTGTAATAAATTGGACTGTATTAAAATTAGATTCCTTTTTAATTTTTTCACCATAGTGAATTAATTCTTTGGAAAGACCAGCAACATGCAGCGATGGCCGCAATAATTCATTTAATGGGTCATGATATGTAAACGGCAATTCAAAAAATGAAGTGGGATATAATATAAAATTGAATGGATTATGCTCCTTAATCTTCACTGTGGACTCAGCTCTGACACTTAATATTTTATGTACACCATCAAACCAACTATGGTGAATCAAATTATTTTCAGCATCAATTTGTTCTGATAATCCAGTGGGTAGTGGAGTAATTTGAAGCTGAAAAGACTCCACCTCAATGTTGGGTGTAACCATTGGCTTAAACCTCAAAAAATGTGGCTCAAAAAAAACCTCAGCGTTAAAGGTATATTCTGTTTCATGAACAATTTTTAACTTCATTAGAACTTGTTTTAAGAATACCCCTAGTCAAAGGTGTACTACCCAAAAAACCAATAATATTGCTTGATTTAGTTACTTTTTATTGCGTTTTCGATAGAGAAAAATGTATCAAAAACGGATGTCGAAACGATGTTCAGATTTTGCTGAAAATTATCCAGATACTCATGCAAACCAACTCCAAATATTTCATTTATATCAGCATACTCCAGCTGGGACCTGAGCATACCAAGCTGTCTTTCAGCACTGTTCGTATGTCCGCCGGCGGTTCCAGTTATTGTAAGAAGCGACTGTTCTGCATGTATAAGACATCTAAGAATCGAACGGGGAAATACCTTATCTAAAATCAAAAAATCAGCAATACTTGTCGAACTTAGTTTGCCGTGTTTTTTACGATACATATCATAAGCGCTAACGGATTTTAATAAAGCCGCCCATTGGATCAAATCCAATGGAGAACCCACTGCTTCCGGGGCAGTTAATAAAATGTGATACTTCACATCCAATACTCTGGATGTTTTATCAGCACGCTCAATTAATTGGCCAATTTTGCCAAAATGCCACCCATCTGTTCTGGATATCGTCGCATCAAATATTCCGTAAAGCAACTGACACCCTTTTTTTACTTCAGTAAAAAAATTTCGAGGATCCTTACTTTTCCAAAGGTTTTTTTCCATCCCTTCCTTTACGAGATAATAAAGAAAGTTTACCTGTTCCCAAACTTCCTTAGTGATTTCCGGTCTTATCGCACGTGCATTCTCCCTTGCATTCACTATGCAATTGTATATTGAATTAGGATTATTCAAGTCAAAACCAAGAAAATAAATTACCTTTCTTTTATCGACTTTTTCATATAGTGACTCATATAATTTTAAGTCACCTGTAGTCACAACTAATGGCCGCCATTGCTCAGATACATTTGGCGGCATCTCCAGGGAAAGGTTAAAATTTACATCCATAAAACGAGCATAGTTTTCTGCGCGTTCAATATATCGATTCATCCAATAGATGGTATCTGCAACTCTACTTAGCATATATTATTTTTTTAGTATGTTATCAACTACCCAAGTGTCTTTACTTCCTCCTCCCTGAGAAGAATTCACAACCAGCGAACCTTTCTTCAATGCAACACGGGTTAATGCTCCTGGTATTATTTTTATATCTTTTCCATACAAGACATATGGCCGCAAATCTACATGCCGTCCTTCAATGGAACCTTCTGACAAGGTTGGTACCCTGGAAAGGTTAATCGTGGGTTGTGCAATATAGTTTCTCGGGTTGTTTTTTATTTTAGTGACAAATTCTGCTTGTTCCTTTTTTGTAGACTTAGGGCCTATCAACATCCCATATCCACCCGAAGCGTCCGTTTGCTTTACGACCAGATTGGCTATATTTTCAATGACATATTTCCTGTCCTTCTCCTCATCACAAATGTAGGTCTGTACATTAGGAAGGATAATATCTTCGCCTAAATAGTATTTTATTATTCTAGGTATATAAGCATAAACTGCCTTATCATCTGCTACGCCTGTTCCAGGAGCATTTACTAATACAACATTTCCTTTTTTGTACGCATTGAATAATCCGGGAGTTCCCAACAATGATTCCTTCTTAAAAACCAGGGGATCAATAAAATCGTCGTCAACCCTCCGATAAATGACATCCACGCGTTGCAAACCTTTTGTCGTAATCATAAATACTCGATCGTCTTTTACGATAAGGTCTTTGCCCTCGACCAGTTCTGCTCCCATTTGCTGTGCCAGATATGCAT
>JAHEMV010000415.1 GCA_024643455.1 Cytophagales bacterium | reverse complement strand
GGTTATCGATTTCAACCCTATGGAAGTATTAATGTTGATTTTTCATATAACGATATTAAATTACCAGAACCCTATACCAGCATCAGCTATCTGTTGATTAGCCCAAAGGTAGAATTGACGTTTACAAATAAAATCTTCCTGACCACTTTTGCCCAATACAATGAACAGGCAGATAATGTGAATATCAATGCACGTTTTCAATGGAGATTTTTACCGGCTTCAGATATTTACCTGGTTTACACAGAAAATTATTTAACCAAAGATTATTTAGGAACACCAGATTTTAATAGCAAAAACAGGGCTTTGGTTCTGAAAATCACATATTGGTACAATTTGTAAATGGATAGTTTCATATTGAATAAAGTTTGCTGATAGTTTTTCATGCCTAAAACACTGTCCATAATAATTTCATTTTTGTAATGATTATTCAGCAAAAATTCATGAAATTATTATCGTAAATGGATAATTTTTTATTATGAAAATTCGAAACTTTTCAATCTCAAGAAGGAGATTTATTAAAACTACTGCAGCAGGGGCAATAACAGCACCTTTCTTACTCCAATCCTGTAAACCAGATGATGGCATGTTACAACATGCTTGCATAGGAGTGGGGGGAATGGGATGGGGAGACCTACAAAATTTTATAGAACACCCAAAAGTACAAATTGTTGCACTTTGTGATGTAGATGCTGATCGATTGAAAAAAGCATCAGAGCTGGTGCCTGATGCCCGGACGTATTCTGATTGGAGAGAGCTTCTGGATAAGGAAAACAAAAATATTGAATCGGTAAATGTAGCGGTTCCGGATCATAGTCACTTCTCCATAGCGTATTCAGCAATTCAGAAGGGTAAACACGTTTATTGTCAAAAACCCATGTGCCACGATGTTACTGAAGTTCGGTTGCTCACCGAGGCATCAGTAAAAGCTGGAGTTATAACACAACTTGGGACGCAACATGCTTCCTCACCAAATGATCGTGCTGGTGTCCAATTGATCAAGGAAGGAGCGATTGGAAAAGTAAAGCATGCTTATCTATGTTCGAATCGACCTAGTGCCGTGCAATATCGTGTTGAAGGTCCACGACCCATCGAGAAACAAGAAGCACCGGCCTTTTTAAATTGGGATCTTTGGATTGGAAGTGCACCAATGCGATCTTATGCGCCGGAGATTTATCATCCGATGGTTTGGAGATCCTGGCAGGACTTTGGTACAGGATGGTCCGGAGATATCGGTTGTCATATTTTTGATGCTGTTTGGAAGGGTCTGGGACTGAAACCTCCAAAGTCAGTCATTGCCGAAGTACAGGAGTCCTGGCAAAATTCTCCTGAACGAAGATCCGATACCTGGCCTCAAAGTAATCATATTACCTGGATGTTCCCTGGCAATGAACTAACAGAATCTGATGAACTTCCCTTGGAATGGTTTGATGGTGAGTTTTATCCACCGAAAGAGGTGATGGATTTATTCCCTGGAGAGAATTACCCGGCAGAATCGGCGATGTTGGTCGGTACAGAAGGTGCTTTGCTTATTGTCCATACTGCCGGACTAGCACTTTTGCCACAAAGCAAATATGAAAATTATTCCATGCCTAAATTTCCTGAGCGGAATCACTACCACCACTTTGTAGATGCCTGTTTGGGGGGAGAAAAAACCGAGTCTCATTTTGCACAAACAGGGCCAATGACAGAAGCTATTTTGTTAGGTACAGTTGCGATTCGTGAGCCTGGGAAAGTGTTGGAATGGGATTATGAAAAATTGACATTCCCCAATAATCCGGATGCTAATAAGTATCTGCGTCGCACCTATCGAGATGGATGGCAAGTAGCCGAATTCTAATAAAGACTTGGTGATTTGATCTTTTGGTAAAGAAATGATCAAGTTAAAGTTTTACAATATTGGTTAATTTACCTTTTATAAATTCAAAGGTCCCTAATTCAAACTATTTCTCATTTTATGAAAACGTATCCTATTGTATTTTTTTCATTGATCATCTTAGCGATTTCCTGTCAAAAAAAGGTTCTAAATCCATTTGAAACTTATTTTTTAAATAGCACAATGCGGATTGATTATTTCCATACTGGAAATGCCACTTCCGAAACTGTAAAACTCGACAAACTGTATAGGTATAATCTATGGGCAGGAAGCTTGGTCAATCTCATTGATACCTTAAATTATGGGACCTATTTCTATAAAATCTTTGATCAGGCTTCTTCAAAATTGATCTATTCCCATGGATTTGATAGTTATTTTAAAGAGTACCAGGTCAGCACACCCGCAATCGAAGGGAATATCAAACAATTCCATGAAACAGCTAATATTCCATTTCCAAAAAGGAAAGTGATTTTTGTGCTGGAGAAAAGGAACAAATCCGGTCAATTGCTTGAAGTGTTTCGAGAGGAGATCGATCCTATATCCGTTCAGGAAAAATTAGATGATCCTGAAGTAAGTATGTATACAATTCTTGAAAATGGAGACCCACATATCAAAGCGGATATAGTGATTGTTGGAGAAGGGTACACCCTGGAGGAAAGGCCGAAATTCGAAGATGATCTCAGACGATTTACCGAGGTGTTTTTTCGTGCTGAGCCCTGTAAGTCAAACAAAGATAAATTTAACATTCGAGGTGTGCTCAAACCCTCTCAGGACAGTGGCATCGACGAGCCGAGAGCCGGGATTGATAAAAACACCGTACTGAACGCAACATTCAATTCTATGGGTTCTGAGCGTTATGTTTTGACCGAGGATAATCTTGCGCTTCGTGACATTGCAGGTCATGAGCCTTATGATGCCTTGTATATCATGGTCAACTCCAATCGGTATGGAGGTGGCGGTATTTACAATTTCTATTGCGTATATACCTCCGATAATATCCATAGTGAATATATCATGGTGCATGAATTTGGGCATTCTTTTTTCGGATTGGCTGATGAATATTACACCTCTTCAACAGCATACAATGATTTTTATTCACCGGAATTCGAACCTGCTGAACCAAACATTACTGCTTTAAAAGATCCTGCAAACGTAAAGTGGAAACATTTGCTGAGCCAGGGTATTGAAGTTCCAACCCCATGGAAAAAAGGCCACTATGACAGCCTGGATTTGGAATGGCAAAAGCAACGGTCTGATATGAATGATCATATAGCTGTGCTTCAGAAAAATGGCGCAGCAAAAGAAGAAGTTGATAAGGAAAAATCCCTGTATGACAAGCAAAGCCTGCAAAGAGACAGTGAGGTTCAGGATTATTTGGAATCCAGTGAATTTGCAGGGAAAGTTGGCGCTTTTGAAGGTGCAGGATATGCCTCTACCGGGTTGTATCGTCCCTCAATAAACTGTATCATGTTTACCCGAACCAATTATTTCTGTCCGGTTTGCCAGGAAGCGATGGTAGGGGTGATAAATTCTTATTCAAGGTAAGTAGGATTAGAAAGAAGAAATGGAAGTTATCGCCAAGCCAGATCTATCACATTCAAATAACTAACTGGAAATTTTATCTAAAAATTAAAGGAAATTTGTTGCTTATAGCGCATTTGTACAAAGACCCCAAAATATTGAGGTCTTTTTTTGTGTAAGGATATATTAATAATAATTTTGTTGTGCTTTGAAAAAGGCAAAATGTCCATCATGCCCAGATGGCGAAATTGGTAGACGCGCTGGTTTCAGGGACCAGTGACCGCAAGGTTGTGCAGGTTCGACTCCTGTTCTGGGTACTTAAAAGCCTCATAATCATTTGTTTTTGAGGTTTTTGTGTTTTTATGGGAGGCAAATTATTATTTTGAGTTTAGAATAATCACTTGCTGCTCTTTATAGAAACGGCATACGGAGGCTAGTTAGAGTGGGTGAGGAAGCACATCTTTGTGATGCCCGTGGCCAACAAACGCTTATTGTTGTACGCTGGCTTTTTTCCGTTCTTCTATTAGCTAATTGTAAACAGCTCTTTGCAACCGCAGGAGCGAGGATTGCAATGTGCTGTGTTCGTTTATTCTTATTTCTCTTTAAATACGATTCTAATTTGTTTAATGGAATTACATATATCTTATCATATAAATCTACGTGAATAGCTCTTTGTACAATCATCAGTTCCTACATAGATGCTCCAGAAATCTTCGTCTTTATTAAAGCTCCTGAGAGGTCGGACGGAAAATAATCTCATTGATATCCAATTCTTCAGGTTGACTAATTACAAAAGCAACTAAGTTGGCAAAAGAATCAGGGTTAAGACCAACTGCTCCTACATACTCTCTATTTGCTTGTTGGATATCTGCCTCGCTTATATGATCCTGAAGTTCTGTTTTAACGGCACCCGGAGAAACTATCGTGGTACGTATATTATAAGGTTTCACTTCCATGCGTAAACCCTCAGACAATGCCCTTACCGCGAATTTTGTTGCAGAATACACGGCAGAGCCACTGAATATCTTATGACCGGCTACAGAAGAAGTGTTGATGATATGACCTGACTTTTGATTTTTCATATGGGGAAGGACAGCTGCGATACCATTAAGCACACCTTTGATGTTGACATCCACCATTTGATCCCACTCATCAACATTTAAACGATCCATAGGGGAAAGTGGCATGATACCGGCATTATTGAGGATCACATCAACACGTCCGAATTTTTCAACGGCTGAATCGACCAACTTCTTTACCTGATCTCGCTGAGTTACGTCTGTAGCAATGGCCAGTGCTTTTCCACCACTTTCCTGAATCTCGTTTGCCAGTTTTTCTATCCGATCGGTTCTTCTGGCGCCAAGTACTACAGCTGCACCGAGATGTGCTAAATGTTTTGCAGCAGCTTCGCCCAAACCACTACTTGCTCCTGTAATGACAATTACTTTTCCTTCAATATTCTGATTCATCATTTTCTAGTTTTATTTGTGAATTATCTAATTCTTGTAAATTTTTGGACAGTTATTTAGCGTTATAGGCTTCATTTGTTACTGGCTCCATCCATTCTACAATCCCCTGTTCCGTGTTGGGAACAGGTAAAGTTGTTGTAAACCAACATCAGGACTGTCCTAATGAATTTAGGAG
>JAHEMV010000414.1 GCA_024643455.1 Cytophagales bacterium | reverse complement strand
ACAAATTCCATATAGTAACTTTTTGAATCGAGTGTTAAAAACTGAAACTTACTCTGAAGAAACCCAAATAGTATTCCAATCGTGTTACCAAGCACAAGACCTTTGGCAATCAATCGCATGCCGTTATAGACGAATATTTTTCGAATGATTTTGTTTGTTGCTCCAAGGGCTTTAAAGACGCCGATCATTTGTGTTCGTTCCATAATCAGAATCAATAAAATGGATATCATGTTGAAACACGCAACGAATAACGTCAGGCTCAGAAATATCACCACATTGCGGTTGAGCAAGGCGAGCCAGTCAAAAATTTCAGCAAACTTGTCACTAATTTTCTCTATATATAGTTCATAACCCACAACATCCTCCAATTGACTTTCATAGTAATCGACTTTATCAAAATCATTTAAAAAAATTTCAAAACCACCCACCAGGCTATCTGGCCAATTATTGATACGTTGCACAAGCCGGATATCTCCAAGAATGATTTTTTCATCAAAATCTTCCATCCCGGTTTCATAAATTCCACTAATCTGAATCTTTCGGGCTCTGGGTGGATTTACAATAAAATACAATAAAGCCTCATCGCCAATATTCAGTGTAAGCTTATCAGCAATATTCTGACTGATCATGATATCAAGTGATGTAACTGAGTCTTTTAAATTCGGGAAGGATCCTTGCACCATATTCGGTTCAAAATTCTCCAGATCAAATGTACTGGAAACGCCTTTTAGTACTGCCCCCATGACTTCATCATTTGCCTTCAACATGACGGCTTTGCTTGCAAATTCCTGGATATGCTTGATGTATGGGTAATTTGAATAATCATTGAAAAGTGCCAGGTCTTTTGAGATCGGGTCTTCTTCGTAAGATTGGCTCAGTGAAAATTTTGTAACTTGTAGATGCCCGCCAAAGCTGACGATTTTTTCCTGGATTTTTAATTGAAACCCTTTCAGGATTAAAAAGGAAATAATCATAATTGCCAGGCCTATACCAATGCTGGCGATAGCGATTTTATGAATCATTCCCGAAAAGGATTTTGTGTCCTTTCCGCTTATTCTTTTCGATATGAAATACGATAGGTTCAAGAATATGCTTAATTTTAAACCGTTTTGGTCATAATAGGTGCAAAATAATCAATATGATATGATAAGAAGCTTTTTTCTCCTTTCTATTTTATCATTTTTTTTCATAGTAGGATGCGAGGCCCTACCAAAAGAAAATGATTTGGTTTTGGGAGCAGCCCAGGTTGAGCTCTATTTACCAAAAATTGAACATAAAAAAATTGGCTTATTGGTGAACCACACATCAATGGTTGATGATGTACATTTGGTTGATTTTCTTTTGCAAAAAGGGGTTTCAATTAATAAAATATTTGCCCCGGAACATGGATTTAGGGGCATTGCGGATGCCGGAGAGGAAATTTCAGATAACGTCGATGGGAAAACGGGCATTCCGGTCATTTCACTTTATGGAAATAATAAAAAACCTAAGGCTGAAATGTTATCGGACCTTGATATAGTGATCTTTGATATTCAGGATGTTGGAACGAGGTTTTATACCTACATCAGTAGTATGCACTACATGATGGAGGCTTGTGCTGAAAATGGTGTCAAAATGCTAGTACTTGATCGACCAAATCCAAATGGTCAGTATATTGATGGCCCGATTCTGAATCCGTCATTCAAATCCTTTGTTGGAATGCATCCGATTCCAGTGGTGCACGGACTTACTGTCGGAGAACTAGCAATGATGATCAATGGTGAAGGCTGGCTTGAAGGAAGCAAAAATTGTGATTTGGAGGTGATATCAATGAAAAATTATAAGCATTCCGATGGCTATTCTTTACCGGTAAAACCATCTCCCAATTTACCAAATGATCAAGCGGTGCGATTGTATCCTTCATTATGTTTTTTTGAAGGGACACAACTAAGCATCGGCAGAGGGACGCTTTTCCCATTTCAGGTAATAGGCTATCCTGATATCGATTTTGGGTCATTTTCATTTGTACCAACGTCTATTGACGGAATGGCAAAGCATCCAAAACTTGAGGGAAAAGAATGTTTTGGCGTTGATTTGAGGAATGTTAATGTTCCACAAAAACTGGATTTGGGATATGTTATTGATTTTTATGCAAAGTGGAAAGGGAGCGAATCTTTTTTTACATCCTATTTCAGCACACTTGCGGGAACAGAAGAATTAAGACATCAAATAGAAAGTGGTATGTCTGAAGAGGAAATCAGGGCTTCCTGGCAACAAGGCCTGGATGACTATCAAAAAATCAGGATGAAATACCTTTTGTATAAAGAGTAGTTTTGTTGAAAAAGAATATTAGCAATGGAAAAGCGGGAGCTTAAAATCGTATTTATGGGTACACCGGAGTTTGCTGTGGGCAGCCTGCAAATGCTGGTTGATAATGGATTTAATGTAGTTGCTGTAATTACCGCACCGGATAAACCTCAGGGACGCGGGCAAAAACTGGCATTTTCTCCGGTAAAGGAATTTGCTGTTTCCAGGAATATCCCTGTGCTCCAGCCAACCAACCTGAAATCACCGGAATTTCATGAAGAATTAAAAAAGTTTCAGGCCAACTTACAGGTAGTGGTGGCTTTCAGGATGCTTCCCGAGATCGTTTGGTCGATGCCGGAATTTGGCACGTTCAACCTTCATGCTTCGTTACTTCCGCAATATCGTGGAGCTGCACCCATCAACTGGGCAATTATAAATGGAGAAACCGAAACGGGGGTTACAACTTTTTTTATCAAACATGAAATAGACACAGGGAGTATTATTTTGCAGGATAAAGAACCGATTGCAGAGGAGGACAATGTTGGTACACTTTATCAGCGGCTCATGGAAAAAGGAGCATTATTGGTTTTAAGAACTGTTGAACAAATTAGAGATCAGACCTACACGCTTAAGAAACAAAATGAAACGCTGGAGTTGAAATCCGCCCCTAAGCTTTTCAAAGAAAACTGCCAGATCGATTGGTCCCAATCCGCTAAAAGGATTTATGATTTCGTGCGCGGACTTTCACCCTATCCCGCTGCCTGGACAGAATTAAACGGAAAATCGTATAAGATATTCGAAGTGGAAATTGTTGAGAAAACGATGAAAGAAGTGCCAGGAAGTGTAAAAGTGGATGGAAAAGAAAGTATTCATGTAAAAACAGGCGATGGCGTTGTGAATATTTTAGATTTGCAGCTTCAGGGGAAAAAACGTATGAAAACTGGAGATTATTTAAGAGGAAATACAGTATGATAAAAATAATTATGGCTGCCAGGGCCAAAAATAATGTGATTGGGAAAGACAATGATCTCGTTTGGCATTTACCGGCTGATTTGAAATTTTTTAAACAAACAACCAGGGGACATACTATGATCATGGGACGAAAAACGTTTGAATCTCTTGGGAATCCATTGCCTCATCGTGATTCATGGATTGTCACACGAAACAAAGACTATAAAGCAGAAGGGATCACACCGTTTCATAGTCTGCACGAAGCGATAAAAGCGGCTGAGGAAAAAGGTCTTGAAACGGTTTTCATTTTAGGTGGAGGTGAAATATACCGTCAATCCATGAAAATAGCAGATAAACTTATCATCACTGAAGTGCATGAGAATTTTGAAGGCGATACCTTTTTTCCGGAGATCGATCTTCAAATCTGGAAAGAAGTAAGCCGTGAAGAGCATCGCGCAGATGAAAAAAATAAATATGATTTCGCTTTTGTTATATACAATAGAAAAGAGAACGCATGACAAAGTTGGTTAATAAAACAATATGGATCACTGGCGCATCTTCAGGGATTGGAGAACAACTTACCTACCAATTGGCTGCAAAAGGCAATAAACTAATCATTTCTGCTAGAAGAAAGAAAATCCTCGAACAAGTTCGTGCCAATTGTTCGCCAAAAACACAAGAAAATATTTACATCCTCCCTTTGGATCTTTCGGAGATTGAATCATTAGACAGTGTTGCTACAGCTGCATTGAAACTTACAGACGGAATTGATGTTCTGATCAACAACGGAGGAATAAGTCAGCGATCGCTTGCATCGGAGACTTCTTTTGAAGTGGATCAGCGGGTGATGAATGTCAATTATTTCTCGGCAGTAAAACTTACCAAACTTATCTTGCCTAACATGATGGAGCGAAAAAGTGGCCATATCGTAATTACCAGCAGTCTAGTGGGTAAATTTGGTACACCATTCCGCTCAGCTTATTCAGCATCAAAGCATGCACTTCATGGATTTTTTGATGCTTTACGTGCCGAGTTGTGGGATAAGCATATCAAGGTCACCCTCTTTTGTGCAGGCTATATAAAAACAAATATTTCCATTAATGCTGTAACTGGTGACGGGACTCCTCAAAATAAAATGGATGAAAACCAGGCTAAAGGAAAGTCCGCTGAGGCTGCAGCTAAGGCAATGATTCTAGCAATAGAATCCAACAAGCAAGAGATGTTATTCGGAGGGAAAGAGGTGATGGGAGCATACCTGAAACGATTTGCTCCAGGTTTATTGGTTAGGATACTTCGAAAAATGAAAATTAATGAAGCCAAATGATCGAGTGATTTTGGTTACTAAAAGATCAAGTACATTATAAAACAAGGACTTGAAAAATTCCTTTTAAGTTCTCCCTTGATAGATTTGGGTAGTACAGTTGGAATTAGGTTTGAGAGAAAGAATTGCATGATCGGGAAACGGATATTTTTATTTATTAACTTAATTGGTCTGTTTTGGCAAATTGCTGGAGCACAAAATACCACCCAGATAAAAGCACCAAAAATCCATGCAGATCGCATAGTACTTAAATTCAAAACCCAAACTTCTTCCAACGGGCGAATCTCTTTTTCAAGTGCAGATCAATTGGCCCAGCTAAAAACATTAGTTGATTACGAAACGTATCAGCAAGTGTTCACGCAGCAATCTTTTTCCAATGCCCGGGTTTCCAATTCCAATCTTCAAAATATTTATAAAATAAAACTAAAAGCTGGATCGAATATCTGGAAGGAATTATCAAAACTTAAGAAACTTGATTTTATAG
>JAHEMV010000027.1 GCA_024643455.1 Cytophagales bacterium | reverse complement strand
CCCATTTTTCGATTTTACAGAATGTAACAGGATAGCCAAAAACAATGTTTTGATTTTGGGTGTAAACTCATGCGTAATATCCTCACCATTTTTATCTGATATCTGGAATGTCCCAAATAATTTTATTAGGTTTTTACCTTCCTGGGCAGTATTAGCCTGGTAGGAGGAATTTTCTTTTTTGTTTTGGTGCGGAAAAGAAGCTTTTTCTGAAACTTTGCTATTGAGCCTCTTTTTTCTTTTTTTGTAAATTATAAAAATTCCGGCTAGAAGCATCAATACGAGTGCTGAGATGACCCAATAAATCGTATATTCAAACCAGGACCTTTTTGGATAAATTGGCACCACATCCATGGCGAGATTGAAGATCTCCTGATCACCTAGCGGTCGATCCCAAATGGCCACATCGTCCATTTCACCATTAAAAAAAGCATTCCATCCAAATGAAGCATTCCCAATAATAATATCTTCTTTGCCCTGGTAGGGCGGGTGCCCCAACGATTTATTATCCAATTTTCCATTGACATAAATGGCCTGCTCGCCATTGAGCTTATTGTATCGTGCAACGATATGATACCAAATCCCATCTTCCAATACTTCATTACCTTGAATGTCATTGGCATAAAAACCAAAGTATGGTTTATTTTCCCTGATGGTAAAATGGATGCCTTCCTGATACGATTTTACCGTAGTACCAAGAATGGAATTATCTATATTTTCATTGGCTTCCAACTTTACTCTGGCACTAATAGTAAAATCATGATCTCGTAAACTTAGACTTTGTGCTTTTGGTAAAACGATATAGCTGTTTCCGAAAAACTGGGCCACATTACCGCGTTGTTTATCACTCAGGAAAGTCACTCGTGCTGGTTTTCCATGGTTTTTATTCAAACTTTCATCTTCTGCACCCTTTTCGAATGGAAAATACGCCACTAATCCATCGGTAATTTCCCGTGGACTAGCTACAAAATTTTGTACCCGAGAGCTCGCTGGCTCATTAAAAAAAACAGATTCAGGAGTAAAACTAAATCCTGGTACGTTCGGTTTTAATGTGATTTTATCTCCAGGTACAATGGGAAAAATATACTTCCCGCTTGTCTGACAATTCTCCCGACCTTCCCATCCAACATAATCAAGAATTTCTCTGTTGTATGTCAATCGGCCTTGTATTGTATTAAAAGATCGCAGACTATTGACAATAGCATTCATCCGCTCATTGTACTGATCCAGAAAAATAAAATTTGGGACTTTCCCTGTGTTGCGCCAAATAGTAAGACAGTGACTCAGCAAGTAATGATTTGTATTCTGATCGATAATATAGACTGGATTTTTTTCAATTCGGTTGCTTGGGATATTAAAATCATTGATGATTAGCAGGTCATTTTTTGGATCTCCTTTTAGGAACTCACCCAAAAAATTTGGTGCTTCGAACAACGCGAAATAAGGCTCTACTGCATAGCTCCAAACGTTATGCAGCCAGTCTGGTTTATTGTATATGGATTCCATGGTAAAAAGCACAATTCTTTTTTGAGAGTTTACCATGTCATACACCGTCGGCCAGTCGCGATTGGATGCTTGTTTATGAAAATATTTAATCAGATCTTTTTCCTCAAAAACTTTTTTTAACGTATCGATTGGCAAATCTAAATCCAGAAAAAAAGTAAGAATACGCTCTGGGTTTTCATCCAAATAATTGTGAACCTGATCGATTACAGGTTTGAAATCTTTAAGTTGGCCGTCAGGTAACTTGTAAAACAACTGAGAACTTTCTCGATCCCAAAGAAGATGAAATCGAAAACCTCCAATTTGTTGATCCAGCAATTCCTCAATAGATTTTTTTTCACCTCGCTGAAAATTTACATCGGACAGGTTGCTAATTATTTGAATTGTCTGATCATAGGTTATGGTTTTGTCACCGGTTTGTGCATGCAAAACGATGGCATTAAATACAATCAGAAATATCAATATTAGCCTTTTCAAATTGAAATACGATATTATGCTACGCCTATAAAAGCAAAACCAAATATAAGGATAAAGTTATCTGATCTATTCATTTTTCGACGTCAAATACCACAGATATCTAGGCCAATATGCCATTATCCTAATTTCACATTGAATTTGTTTGCAATTTTTACTTAATTCAACCAATCATTATAATTCTGAATTTATGGAAAAGCATATTTCAAGGAGAAGTTTTATAAAAGCATCTTCAACTGCCGTAGCCGCAATATCAGCAGGCACCTTACTGACCAATTGTTCCTCTCCCCAAACTATGATAGGTAAAAACGGGATGCCAATGCGCGTTTTTGGCAAGACCGGTGAAAAAATTTCCATTCTGGGATATGGATGTGGTTCGCAATTTATGAAAATGGCTGATGGTGAATGGGAACCTCATTTTGAATACGCTTTTAACTCAGGAATCAATTATTTTGATACAGCTTCAACGTATGGAGAGGAAGGACCTGTTTCAAGTGAAGAACGACTTGGAAGAGTCATCCCCGGGTTAAGAAAGGATATCTTTTTAATAACAAAAATCCATCAGCGCGATCCTGAAAAAGCAAAAGCAGAATTTGAGCGTAGTCTACAACGGTTGAAAACAGACCATGTTGATTTGTTATTGATCCATGCCATTACCCCAGAAGATGAATTGAGCCTGATTGAAAATGGAGTATATAAATTAATATCTGATTTTAAAGCTCAAAAAATGGTGCGATATATAGGATTTTCGAGCATGGACAGCGCAGAACGTGCCAAGGAACTTATAGAAAATTTAGAATTTGATGCCACATTATTAGCTATGAATGCTACCAAATACGGAGATTTTGTTCAAACTACACTTCCAGCAGCACAGAAAAAAAATATGGGCATCATTTCCATGAAAATAATGCGTGATATCATTGATAAAGGTGTTGCCAGGCCTGAAGAACTTCTTCAATATAATTGGGATCTCCCCGGCGTTGCTGTAAACCTGGTGAGCCAGACAGGTATGGATCCATTGAAGCAAAATATTGAAATCGCAAAAAATTATGCTAAAGGATTGCAAGCTAAACTTGATCGTCTAGAGTTGGAAAACCGACTGGCCTATCTTGGAAGACCTGATAACTTTGTTTGGGCACGACCAGGCTATTATGATGGTATGGTTTGCTAACTGAATTATAAGCCAAACACGGTTTTTTTTGATTTACGACAGGTCAATGCATGACTTAAGTCATTTGTATTTATTTATTTTTTGCCATCCTTTGTGTTGTTAAATTACTAATCCTGATCAATACAGACTTAGAATTTAAATTATCAATGCTGAATTGCATTAAAACGGTCATATTTAATTTTTAAGGTAATTGAGGATATTAGCCACTTTTTAGTTTTAAATTTGCAATTGTGTTCAAATTAATTCGGTAGAATGAAGGTTTTTAGTCAAATAATTAGTTATGCATTGCCAATACTTTACGTGCTGGTAATCTATATCTACTATTTAATTTTTTCAGAGAAAAACAAGGCGCTAGTACAAAAGACTACTCCTATATTATTATTTCTTGTGGTTTGCCATATTTTCGAAATCATTACAAGAAATATAGCGTTGAACACCATGCCTCTTTCGACCACACATGATGCATATTCATTTATAGCGTTTTCTATTTTGTTAGTTTACATGATCAGTGAATTAGGGCTTGAAAATCGAGGTGCTGGGTTGTTTATCCTTTCTTTTTCACTTATAATGGAACTATTCTCCATTATTAATATGAGCTGGGAACCAGAAACAAATGAACTGCTCACCAATAAAACCTTTGCATTCCACGCTTCTACATCTATCATGGGATATACCGCATTATCGTTAGCTGCTATATATTCACTGATGTATATTATTCAAAATAATAACCTGAAAAAACGCAAACTCGGAAATATGTTCATGCAGTTACCAGCACTCACTTATCTTGAAAAAATGAGTTTACGGTCTGTTGTGACTGGAATTGTATTGCTGGGAATTGGTATTTTATTGGGACACTATTTAGCCTATACGAATGATACAATTAGTGATTTCTGGCCAAAAGATATTAAAGTGATCATTTCTGATATAGTCTGGATTATTTATGTTGCAGGATATTTATTGACTACAGTGAAAAAATGGAGAGGTGAAAAAATGGCCTATCTTTCATTGTATGGTTTTGTAGTATTAATTATAGGAGGAGGCATTATTATATACCTGTCTGAATCCTTCCATAAGTTCAATTAAAAAAAGGTGGAGAGATGAATAACCAAATTCCATTGGGATTAATTGGTATTTCGCATAGAACAGCGCCTGTTGAGGTAAGAGAAAAGGTTGCGCTCAGTGAGGAAGAACAAAAAGTTACTGTAAGGCAGATCGTGGATAATTTCCATTCGAATGGATGCATGATACTTTCTACTTGCAACAGAACTGAAATCTACCTTAGTGATGATAAAATTGATAAAACGATCGGTAAAATAAGGATCTGGCTCAACGAATTAAAGCAATGTGAAACCTATACTGATCTAGAAATCACGTACGAACTTCATGATGTTGATGTCGTAGAGCATTTTTTTAAGGTATTGTCAGGTTTGGATTCACTAATTATTGGTGAACAACAAATCACTGGTCAGGTAAAGGAAAGTTATGACCTTACCCATGATCTCAATGGCACAGATGCTTTGATTAATAAGCTATTTAATTTTGCCATGCAGGCGAAAAAGAAGGTGCATAATGAGACCTTCCTATCAGATGGTACGGTCTCCGTTAGCTTTGCCGGGGTAGAACTAGCCCGTAAGATATTCAGTGACCTTTCGGCAAAAAATGTGCTTCTGGTCGGTGCCGGGAAAACTGCAGAACTGGCTGCTTATCATTTCAAGGAAAATGGAGTCAAAAACATAAATGTTGTCAATAGAACATTCGAGCGCGCCAAAGATCTGGCAGATAAGTTCGAAGGACGTGCCTATAAACTAGAAGATCTTTCTGATGCCTTGATGGAATCGGATATTGTCATCTCAGCAACCTCAAGTGAAAATTATGTGGTGACAGAAGACCTGATTCATCCAATATCAAAGAAAAGACACCACAGACCTATATTTCTTATTGACCTGGCCATTCCAAGAGATATCGATCCGGAAATAAATAATATCGACGCAGTATTTCTTTACAACCTTGATGATCTTCAAGAGATTGTTAAGGCAAACCTGGAAAAGCGTAAAAAGGAAATTCCAAAATCTCTGAAGATCATTCATGAATTTGTTCAGGAGTTTCAGAAATGGGTTTCCATGAATTCAATGACCAATGTCGTAAGCAAGCTCAAAAGCAAATTGGATATATTAAGGCTTAATGAGATGGATCGCTTAAAAACCAAACTTCCACAAAATGGGTATAAAGTGGAGATTGATCATCTCACAGAAAGTATCATTAACAAAGTCGTAAGACAACATGTGAAATCTCTTAAAAAAGTGGCGCACGATCCGGAACTATACAAACAACAAGTGGAAATGATCCTGAGTATTTACGAGTTGGATAACGAAAATTAAAAATTTGAAATGGGAATAAATACAAAAATACCAGTAGATATAGCTTTGTTGAAAAAGTATGATAAGGCAGGTCCGCGATATACCAGCTATCCGACAGCACCATACTTTCATGAAGGGGTGGACGAAAAGGTATTTATCAAGCATATTCATAATGACAATGCTTCTATTGTCAACAGGGATTTATCACTTTATTTCCATATTCCGTTTTGCGATACACTTTGCTATTTCTGTGGATGTAGTATGATGGTCACCAGAAACCAAAGTAAAATAGAACAATACATTGAATATCTTGAAAAGGAAATTATTCTGCTTAAGCAGCACATTGATGACGATAGAAAAGTAATCCAGTTGCATTGGGGAGGTGGAACACCTACTCATCTTTCACCAAGTCAAATCAGAAAACTTGGAGGTATCATTCACAAATACTTCACTTTTCATGATCATGCTGAAGTTGGTGTAGAGATCGATCCAAGAGAGTTGACAAGGGATCATATGGTAGCCTTAAGTGAGGTCGGTTTTAACCGATGCAGTATGGGCATTCAGGATTTTGATCCTAAAGTACAAAAATCCGTAAATCGAATTCAACCAGAGGGAATCACCCGTGATGCAGTAAACTGGGCCAGAGAACTGGGTTTCAAGAGCATCAACCTGGATTTGATGTATGGATTGCCTTTTCAAAATTATAAAACATACAGCCAAACCATCGATACCGTAATGACCATGAATCCGGATCGACTTGCTGTATTTAACTATGCACATTTGCCCAACATGATCAAACACCAGCAATTGATAAAAGAAGACTGGTTGCCAAGTGGAGATCAGAAACTTGAACTACTCAAACTGAGCATCGAGAAGCTTAACGACAACGGTTATATTTACATTGGCATGGATCATTTTGCCAAACCAGACGACGAACTCACAGTTGCAATGCAAAACGGAACCCTTTACAGAAATTTTCAGGGATATTCCACACACGCTGGTATTGATATGTTTGCGATAGGGATCACTAGTATTGGAATGCAATCCGATATATACGTTCAAAATTATAAAAAGCTTGATGAGTATTACAAAGCCATCGACGATCAGAAATTACCAATAATGCGCGGTGTAACTCTTAACGCAGATGATCAGCTACGACGCGAAGTCATTACTGAGTTGATGTGCAATTTCAAATTGACCAAAACTAAATTTGAACAAAAGTATCAAATTGAATTTGATAGCTATTTTGCAGAAGCGCTTGAACAACTTGTTTCACTGGAGCAGGATGGATTAATTGTGCTTTCAAAAAATCAATTGACGGTCACAGATACAGGGCGCTTGCTCATCCGTAATATAGTGATGAATTTTGACTATTATCTCATGAAAAAACATGGAGATAAACCCCAATTTTCAAGGACGGTATAAGATCAATCTAACTGGAAATCAACGTTTTTCATTTTTAAAAGAATGCCAAATTTGGTAGAATTATTTATTCAGACCGTTCATAAATAGCAGAAATTACGGTCTGTGTATAAAATCTAAACATTAGGTATATTAATTGACAACAAATTCTGTAACGAAAATCGTTATCTCCCTCATTGTTATTTAATTTCATCCAGGTCTAATTTATATTACTTCTACCATTCAGCATTTACATTTTTTAACATCTAAAAATATAAGATAAAACCACCGACAGTTTGTTTGATCTCAATTTAGCCAAATAAAAAAGTAAATGATGAAAGCAAAACGAAAAAAGAACGTTAAAAGATTTTTTGATGCCTTTTTATATATTTTTGCGATGAAGTAAGCGTTGATATATATCAAAAATAAACCAACATATATCAAAATTTATTGGGGTTTTATCCGTGCAGATTCAAGAAAATGTCTGTTTTGTTTCCTTAGTAATACGCTTTCGTACTAGTATCTTTGAGCTTTTAATTATTCTGTGACTTGATAATATATACGCTATGAAGAAGGGGAATCATATTTTTAATTTTGCACTTGTACTGCTAATTATTGGATCAGCGAGTTGTACATATTACGAGAATCCCGGAGATAGGGAAGATCCCGACCCTGAACCTGAATTATCTTATGTTGGATCTGAAACATGTGCAAATTGTCATCAGGATTTTTATAACTCATTTAAAACCACTGGACATCCCTATATCCTACAAAAAGTAGAAGACGGAATTACACCATTATTACCATTTACCGAATTAAATTTTGTTCCTCCATATTTCGCTAATGGCTGGAGTGACGTTTCTTACGCTATTGGTGGTTTTGCATGGAAATCACAGTTTGTCGATAAAAATGGATATGTCTATACAGGAAATGACGCACAATACAATATGGCTGATGGCTCTATTGTCCCTTATCACGCAAACGAAAACCCGGGTACCAAAATGTATGATTGTGGAAAATGCCACACAACAGGATATAAAAGTATTGCAGATGGAGGTCAAGCTCAGGATGGATTACCGGGTATGGCTGGAGAATTTTTTGCAGCTGGTGTACAATGCGAGGCTTGTCATGGCATGGGTAGTTATCACGCCAATTCCAAATCTCCTGTGGATATAATTAAAGATGTAAGTGCTCAACTATGTGGTAAATGCCATTCTGGAACTGAAGATCATTCTATTGCAGCTTCTGGTGGTTTTATACATAATGGAGGACAATTTGATGAAATGATGTCTGCAGGACATCAGGCGCTTAATTGCGTAGATTGCCACGATCCGCATATTTCAGCCAAGCACGATCAAGCAGGAGGAATTACCAAAGCTTGTTTGGATTGTCATGCTGATATCAAAACTCAAACCCATAAAGAGGCCGATTGTATGACTTGCCATATGTCTTACGCAACCATGTCAGCAGTCTCTACCAACAAATACGTGGCTGATATGAAGACACACATTTTTAAAATCAATCCTCAGGCTGATGGAGAAATGTTTAATGAAGACGGAACGATCGCTAACGGCTCAACAGGAGTCACACTCCAATATATTTGCTATCAATGTCATAAGGATGAAAATGGAATAGGTGGAAGCGGTTCTATAAAAACATTGAAACAACTTTCGGCAAAGGCCAAAGGATTTCATAATTGGTAATGATTGAAGACACCAGGAAGAACATAAAAAAGGGGACAATGTCCCCTTTTTTATGTTCAAATTTCAATTTAAATACTTAACAAAACTATTTTTAAAATGATTGAAGGCCGAAGAATGGTTTATCACAATTTCATGATCTCAATATTAAAAATAACTTTTGCATAAAGTAGTTTTAACCTAAAATGAATCCTTTACTATTTTTACTAAAATCGCGTGTCTGTACTTTAAAAAATCTCAGCTTTTAACTTCAGCTAAAATTGTAAAACAGCGCTCCAATTATGTTACATATTTTACATGTTTCTTTATTTTTTGTAGGCTGGCCGTTACCTGATTTAATAATTAATACAAGCCCTATAAATCGTTTCCTTTCCAAAATCAGTAATTTAAAATCATTCTAAATCCATGATCAAACCATTTTTTGAGGAAGGAATGCTCATCTACAAAACGGACCATTAATAATTAGCATTTGTTAACTAGTTGATAGTGTTATATTTAAATTTCCATTTCGTTTTATATCATTATTTTTTTGATATATATCATTTATAACATGATTAATATCACTAATAATCTGTATTTAGTCCTGATTTCGAGAATAAATATGACGCATAATCCAAATTTAAATCTATTCAATCTTATTGGTAGCCGTTGTTAGTGTTTCTACATTTATATCAAAATTAATTAACTATTAATGCATTTTTTAATGAATAACTTTTCTGAATTATGAAAACAAATAAAATTTTTCAATTATTTACATTAGCAGCCTGCGCAGTCATGTTTGCTTTTGTTACTGGTTGCGAAGGACCTGCCGGACCTATGGGCCCTGCTGGTACTAATGGAACTAATGGTACGAACGGAACCAACGGTACTGACGGTACAGATGGTGTTGACGGCAACGTTACTTGTTTAGAGTGTCACTCAGCAGATTTTCCTGATGTTAAGCAAATGGAATTTCATCAATCAGCTCACAGTGCTGGTGCGATTGCAGTTGACTACGCTGGTGGACGTGCTAGCTGTGCAAGATGTCACTCACATGAAGGTTATGTAGAATATGCACGTACAGGTACAGTTGCATTGGATATCCAAAACCCAAGTGCTTGGGAGTGCAAAACTTGTCACAATATTCACACAACATTTGAGCAAACTGACCTTGCATTCAGACTTGGAACTGCTGTGAAATGGAACTTTGACCCAGCAATGGCTGCAGTTGATTTAGGAAACAGTAACACTTGTGTTAACTGCCATCAATCACGTACTGCTCCTCCTACAGATATGGGTGGTGATACAGTAAAAATAGGTGGTGTTCCAACTGTTGTTCCTGCTGGATCTTACTACATCAGCAGTACACATTACGGACCACATCACGGACCACAATTAAACACACTTTATGGAGCTGGTTATGCTGAAATCACTGGAACTGTTGCCTATCCAACTCCAGGAGGCGCAAATCATATGGATGCAGACGCAGGTCGTTGTGTTGGTTGCCACATGTATGAATATGGAAACGGACAAGGTGGTCACACTTTCAATCCAGCATTAGATGCTTGTAATGCTTGTCACGCTGACGCATCTACTGATTTCAATTATGGTGGAGTTCAGACTGGTACTTTAAGTGATCTAGAAGATCTTAGAGCTTTATTATTTGCTAAAGGTGTTGTTGATGTTGATGGTCATGTAATTCCAGGAATTTATCCATTAACACTAGCTTCAGCTTACTTCAATTTTATTGGAATTGAAGAAGACAGAAGCGAAGGTGTGCATAATCCTAAATATGTAAATGCTCTACTTAGCAATACAATTGCTGCTGTTGAAGCACTTCCATAAATAAGAAATTACATTTTTTAAACTTTAGATAGAAATTCAATTATTTTTTATAAAAGCCACTCCATACGGAGTGGCTTTTTTGATGGGAAATAGAGTATTTTATAGACTGACCGTTAACGTATAAATGGGATGTATTTCTTATATAGTTAAACGTATCTACTATCCATGCCTGGCAACTTGTTCGAGGGCTTTGTAATTAAGGATATTTATTTTTTGATCTACAATCTCAATGATGCCGTCTTCTTTGAATTCTTTCAACACACGAATTGCACTTTCTTTGGTCATGGCGGTCAATTCTGCTAGGTCTTGTTTCGATACATTTTTTATAGCGCCATTCTTAAATATTTGGTTATTCAAGTATAAAATCGATTCTGCCATTCGACCTTCCATATTTTTCTGGGTTAACACGGAAAACTGCTGGTAGGTATGGAGAACGCGCATAGAATAGTCCTTTATATAGGCCTCCATAAAGGTGGGATTGGTTCTCAAAACACTTTTAAACGCATTAATATCAATAAAACAAGCTCCGCAATCGGTAACTGCCATCAGCGAAGAATGATGCCTTAGATCAATAAAAACACCAACCCCTCCATTGAGATCATATTCTTTAGTATAATTAAGAATCAGGTTCCTTCCCTTTGATCCCTCAATAAATATTTTGCCAAGTCCATCATGGATAATAACGATATGCGTAAGTGGAGTGCCTTGTTTGTAAATGATCTCACCCTCCTTAAAGCTCACCTCTATCCTACTTTGGTCTAACGCTTCTAACTCGCTCTCTTTTAGCAACGTAAATAACGGGCTTCGCTTAAAACAATGCTTGCAATCAACACATTTAAAATCATTTCTATACTCTGACATATGCTATATTTATTAAAAAAATACGAAACCTATCGTCTTATTTGCTGGGTGTTTGTACTAATGCTACAATTAAACCTTCAATTTATTTGATATATATCAATAAATCAATGACAATAATCATTATTATTTTATATTATATCATTTCAGTGAAATAGGTAATCGCTCATTTTTGCATCAACTTTGTTACACTTTTTAACATAAATATTTTACAAGCTCAGGTTGTTTTTTATTTACAACATCATAGAGGATATTGTGAATAAAACTTAAACTTTTATTCAAGGGAAAAAAGAAATTATCATGAGAAGGATATTGAAAACTAAGTTGAGACAATTAACCGGCAATTTATTATTAACGCTATTCATTACAGGATTTGGAATGTCGTCGTGTACATACTATACAAACGACTACAACCCGGCGGAAGTACCTGACGGCGTAAGCTTTACTACAAATATAACGCCCATATTTGAAACTGGCTGCACAAATGCAGGTTGCCACAATGGTGCGATAAAACCAGATTTGCGAAGTGACGTTGCCTACAAGAGTCTTATTAAAGGTGGTTACGTAACGGATGTTACTGTTGCTGAAAACAATTTATTATATCAAAAAATAGATGATGGAGGTTCGATGAAAGCATATGCAACGGACCTGGATCGGGCTTATATAAAAAAATGGATTGAAGAAGGAGCTCTAGATAATTAAACTAATGAAAACGATGAAAACAATGAAAACAATTACATACTTATTATTTAGCCTGTTTGTATTTATTGCTGCAGGTGTTCAGGCGCAGGAAGAGGGTGAAGAAGCAAAGGAAAAGCCAAAACCAGAAAGAAAAGCTTTTGAAAGTGCTGTTCTTATTGACAATCAATCAGATGTAGTCAACTCATCGAAAACACTAGAATGGAACATCCAACACCGATTTGCAACTGTGGATAACGGAGCAAAAGACTTATATGGTATGTTTGGAGCTTCAAACATCCGATTAGGTTTTTCTTTTACTCCAATTGATCGTTTGGCTATAGGATTTGGAGCAAGTAAAATTGGAAATCAAGGTGGCACTAATCCATTTGTCGATTTCAGCGCAAAATATAAAATATTTGAGCAGACCAGGGGAAATGAAATGCCAATCAATTTGACTGCATTTGGAAATATTGTTTTTGATACCCGGGATAAAACCAATTTTGCAGAAACAGCACACAGAATTTCCTATTTCGGTGAACTGATCGCATCCAGAAGAATATCCAAGAAATTTTCTGTTCAGGGAACAGCAATGATATCTCATTTCAATGCTGTAGATACATTGTTTAGCAATGATATTTTCGGAATAGGTCTTGGCGCAAGATATAAAGTGACTTCTCAAGGTTCACTTCTATTCGAATGGACCGAACCACTTACGCAACACGATGTAAATAATCCGATAAATGGAAAATTACAAAAAAATGCAGGTCCATATAGAAATATAGCCATAGCCTGGGAAATTGCTACTAGTGCCCATGCATTCCAAGTTACTTTCGGAATCTACAGAGACCTCTTGCAACAGTATAATCTTTCATATAATGACAATTCTACTGCTCAAGACTTATTCAACGCCAACGATAACAAAGATTATAAATTTGCATACGCCATAGGTTTCAATATGACACGCCTCTGGGGATTCTAACTTTTACCTCCGGGGATTCTGAAAGGTTCCCCGGGGGATTCTAACTATTTTTAATACTTTTTTTACTATGAAAAGCAATGACCATTCCGCCAATCGTAGAAATTTTTTGAAAAGTACTTTTACCCTGGGTGCTGCGGCACTTGCAACAGGTTCCGGGGTTGTACTAGCACATAATAACGAAAGCGGAGCTACCACTAAAACAGAAAAGATTAAGGTCCTGACCACGGAGGGAAAGGTAATTGAAATTGAAAGACCTGTTGACAATTGTAAAATAAACCCTTGTGCACCGCCAATTGGCAATGATGCAAGACAAGGAATTCCCGGAAGATCATTCGTAATGGTAATCGATCTTGCCAGGTGTAAAAACGCCAGAAAATGTATTGAAGGCTGTCAGGAAGGACACAACCTGAGACCTGATCAGGAATGGCTAAAGGTTTATCTCATGAAGGATAATCCTGCTTCAGAACCTTATTGGTTCCCACGACAGTGTTTCCACTGCGATAATCCACCTTGCGTAAAAGTTTGTCCGGTAGGAGCTACATTTAAGCGACAAGACAACCTGGTGCTTGTCGATGACAATCGATGTATCGGTTGTAAATTTTGCGTAGTTGCCTGTCCTTATTCTGTCCGAATATTTAACTGGGAAGAACCGCCAAAATCTGATGTCTCCCTGGAAGAATATTCACCAGAAGTAAGTCTGCCTGCACAGGTTGGCACTGTTTCAAAATGTGATTTTTGTGCAGATCGATCCAGAGAAGGCAAACTACCATATTGTGCATCAAGCTGCCCCATGGGAGCAATGTATTTTGGAGATAGAAATGAAGATGCAGTTTCCAACGGAACTGAAACGGTTCGTTTTACGCAATTAGTCAAAGATCGTGCAGGTTACAGATACAGAGAAGAATTGGGCACTAAACCAAATGTGTGGTATCTACCTCCTGTTAATAAGATGTTTGATTATGAAAGCGGTTTAGGTGATTTATCGGAAGAAAAACAGAAGGTATATGACGATATCAGGTATAACACAAATGGTAAACATAAATAGTCATGAATACAATTGATATATCTATAAAAAATTTCGCCAACAGCCTTGAAAAGCCATCAAACAGATGGTATGCGATGGTATTTTTATTGGCAATTGTTGCTCTATTTGGCATGTATGCATTGGTCCGACAGTTTCTAGACGGTCAGATCATCACAGGTATGCGTGATAATGCAGTATGGGGAATATACACAGCAAATTTTGTGTTCTTCATGGGATTAAGCTATGCAGGCGCACTCATTTCATGCGCCGGACAACTTTTACGCATCAAATGGATAAAACCATTGATGAGAATGGCAGAACTTTTAACTGTCTCGTCACTTATTGTTGGCGCTCCTTTTATTTTATTTTGTCTCGGAAGGTTAGATCGCATTCACTTTTTATTTTTACATGGCCGAATTCAATCCCCAATTACCTGGGACGTAATTGCCATCTCAACTGACCTTGTTTTTTGCATTGCATTTCTCTATTTCACACATATCAGGGACTTTGCCAAACTAAGGGATTACCCGGATTTAAAAGTTGCTAATTGGAGAAAAAAAATGTACAAAATTTTAGCTTTGGGCTATAAGGGAACTGATGAACAGAAAAAATATCTGCACCAGGCACACGATATCATGGCAGCTATTATTATTCCTACAGCCATCATCGCCTATTCATTGCTTTCTTTATTGTTCAGCATGAGTCTCAGGCCGGGATGGCATAGTACCATTTTTAGTCCATATTTTGTTGTCACAGCCGGTTATTCCGGTTTGGCCCTCTTGGTTGTAATCATGTGGATATATCGTAAAAATAGAAAATTGGAGGCCTATATTACCAACCTGCATTTTAACTATTTAGCGTTTGGGTTAGTATTACTATCATTTATCTATGCCTATTTTACATTCAGCGAATACTTGACTGACTGGTATAATCAGACCAAAACATTTAATATGCTTTTAGATAAATTTTTTGATTTTAATCAATACGCAGGGTTATCGGTATTTCATATCGTCTTTGCATTCATTGTCCCCGTAATTGTTCTGGGATTCCCATGGTTAAGAACAATAAACAATGTAACACTTGTCTCTTTGTTTATTGTTATCGCACTGTGGGTAAAAAGGTATTTAATTGTCGTACCAACATTGGAAACTCCTTATATTCCAATTCAGGATGTAAGGTCGGATTTTGTCCACTATTCCGTTTCCTGGGTAGAATGGGCATTGAGTTTTTCTGGAATAGCAGTGATGATTCTGATTTTTACAGTTGCATCTAAAATTGCCCCAATTATCCCGGTTTCTGAAGTCGAGGATGCTCAAAATCTAGAAAAACCTATGATTCTGTTTAAAACAAAAGGTGATTAGTAATCATTAAATGATAAAATGATGTTCTCATTAAAAAATATATATACTTGGATTTCGCTTATACTATTATTTGGTACTGTTTTTATCTCGGCAAACCAATTAAGCGCAAATTCAGCTGCCAAACAGGAACGTGTTCGCATGAAACTGTATTATTTTAAAACCGATGCAGGTGATCGAAAGATTCAAATCGGTCTTACAGCAGGAAGCGGTAAGAATATGCATGGGGTAAAAAATGGAAAAGTAATGCTCACATCCCAGCTAAATGACTCAACAGTTACTTTAGCTACATTAGAAACGGATACACTTGGATTCGTGACACTTTTTCTATCTCCTGATTTGAAGTTGCCTATGGATGAAGACGGAAAGTCAATCATTGCAGCTAATTACGATGGAGATGATATATATGCTTCTGCTTCTGGAGATATGGAAATATCCGATATTGACCTGGAATTTACATTTGAAGAAGAAGATTCAGTAAAATACCTTAATATACTGGCGAATAGAATTGACGGTGAAGGAAATAAAATTCCAGTTGAAGGTTTGGATATTAATATTGGCGTACAAAGATTATACAGTGTTTTACCCATTGAAAAAGTTGAAACAGACGAAGATGGTAGTGCTGTTCTTGAAATTTCGAATGATCTTCCAGGGGATGCGGTAGGATTGCTAACTTTTGTTGCCAGAATAGAAGACAATGATGATTTTGGTAATGTTACAAAATCAGCAAGTCATGAATGGGGAACTCCCGTTTCCTACGAAATAAAACCATTACCCAGACAATTATGGACTGATGAAGCACCAATTTGGATGATCGCTTCAGTATGTATCATTTTAATGGGTGCCTGGTATCATTTTTTCTTATCCATAAGTAAACTGATCAAACTCAAAAAACTCTCTGATTAAGATTCAGGTTTTGGTACCATTTTTGCATTTAATGTAATTATTTAAATAATTTATTGAACTTTAAATTTATAATACGATGAAAACTACACTGAATTCATTTCTCACACTAAGCGTAATTGGAGCTTTTATATTAACACTGGTTGCTTTTACTGCTCCCACTGCTCAAGATGCATGGGAAGTACCTGCAAATTATAAAAAAATGGAAAATAAGTATGCTGGAAAAGATGCTGACGGCATTGGTCAGGATCTTTTTAAACAACATTGCAGATCTTGTCATGGAAATGAAGGATATGGCGATGGAAGTAAGGCAAAGGAACTCGAAACTGAGATGAGAGATCTTTCTTCAAGTGATGTCCAAGGACAAACAGATGGTGAATTATACTACAAATCCATTATTGGAAGAGAGGAAATGCCAAACTTCGAAAAGAAAATAAGAGGCGAAGAAGACCGTTGGATGCTTATAAACTATATGCGTTCATTAGCTGAATAGATCAAACTTTAAAGAATAAAAAAAGGCTGCATTTCTTAATTAAGTGCAGCCTTTTTTTATCCGATTAATAGGAAATAAATTGATATAAACATTTTGAGGAAAAATCCTGAATATTATTTTTTTAATTATTTCAATTAATGAATTGATGACTTAATGGAAAGTTATTAAAACAAGATATTAAATTCAGTAATTAAGGTTGAATATTTAATTTTGTTCAAAACATGGTATTATTTAATCATATCAATTCGTAACTTGTGCACCTTTTAAAAGCTTTTTAGTAAAACAATTTTTTTTGGCACTAAATTTGTAATTAATATAATTATTTGAATAATAATTTTGAACCTTAATTTTTAATACGATGAAAACGAAACTGAATTCAATTTTAACTTTTGTTGCAGTTGCTGCATTTACCTTAACTTTAGTTGCCTTTACTATCCCTACTTCACAGGATGGTGATTGGCCATTACCTGCCAAGTATAAGACCATGGTAAATAAATTTGCTGGTGACGACTCGGATGGTGTTGGTGAAGACCTTTTTAAACAACATTGCAGATCTTGTCATGGAAACGAAGGATTTGGCGATGGAAGTAAAGCAAAAGAACTCAAAACAGAAATGAGAGATCTTACTTCCAAAGAAGTACAATCTCAAACAGATGGCGAACTTTATGGAAGAGCAATTATCGGACACGATGAAATGCCAAATTTTGAAAAGAAAATCCGAGATGAAGAAGATCGTTGGATGGTAGTAAATTATTTACGCGCACTTGCAAAATAATTCATAATTTATAAGATTTTAAAAGGAGAGCAAACGCTCTCCTTTTTTTTTATATATCATTTAGTTTTGATAAACATAACCAATACCTCAGAATTTTACTTATTAATTGTGTTTGTAGACACCTCTCCTTCCAATCTTTAAGCGCATAATCTTATATTTTTTTTTAAAACCTTCATATTCTGCGATTTATTATGTATCTTATTAAGTAACTTTTCATCATACCAACACCCAAATCTCTAATAAAGCATTTTTATGAACCATTAGTATATGAATTGAAAATACTTTTTTAACCTGAAAGGAGGTATCTTATGTCTAAGCCCAATGACCGTGAACTTTATGATTACGATTTTTTATTAAATAAAATCCAAACTCTCGAAAAGCGTCTCACAAGCATTGAATCAATGATGCGTATTGAGTGGATCCACAAAAAAGAACAATCAGAACTGGAGATCAATGAAGAATATTCGGTTGAAAAAACGGAATCTACAATAGTCGAATATGGATTGGCATGGTTAGGAAGTATTGTATTTATCTTAGGTATTGTGTTTTTATTATCTTATCTCGATAATCTCGGACTTTTCATATCATCAAAAATTATTTCATACATCTGCGCATTTTCACTCATTGCATTTTCATATTATTATCGGGAATCATTTCCCATTTTGGGAAAAGTTGTTAATTACTGTGCTCCACTATTACTATTTTATATCACGGTCAGGCTACATTTTTTCACTGAACAACCATTGATCGCTCAAAAGGGGATCGGGTTGCTATTACTTTTAATGCTTATAGGTTTACAAGTTTATTTTGCTTACCGAAAAAATTCAGAGTCGCTAGCAGTGATCGCCGTCACACTTGCTATTTCAGCTGCCATAATTTGTAATTCCACGTTAATTACATTTTTCATACTTACAATAACAGCATTAACCGCATTGATTTTATTTTACCAGAAATCCTGGTGGCGGTTACTCATTTACTCCTTGTTCATGGTTTATTCAACCCATGTATTGTGGCTATTCAATAATCCCATTATGGGAAATCCGATGAAAATAGTTGAGTCACCGCAATTCAGTATCGTATTCTTACTTGGATATGGTATTATTTATTCACTTTCTATTTTTATCCCTAAGGAGAAACTTGAATCAAACGGGGCTTTGATTTCAACAGCAATATGGAATGCCATGAGTTTTTCCTTAATACTCTTAATGACCATTGGGGCATTTTATAAAGATAATTACGTTTTAATCAGCAGTTCCATTGCATGTTTCTGTCTTATTTACTCGGTAATTCTAAAAATAAAATCAAATCGAAATTTTGCTCCGGCTACTTACGCATGCTTTGGATTTATGGCTTTAAGCACTGCCATTTATGGATACTTTGGATTGCCAAACGCATATTTTCTTCTTGTCTTACAGAGTTTTCTTGTAGTTTCGATGGCATTATGGTTTAGATCAAAAATCATAGTTATTGCAAATTCATTTCTATTTGCATCGATATTACTTTTATATATCATTACGTCAGATCATTTGAATAGCATCAATTTTGCATTTGCCTTCACAGCTTTAGCAACAGCAAGAATTCTTAATTGGCGAAAAGAACGACTTACACTACATACTGAAATTTTTAGAAATATTAATCTGCTAATCGCATTTTTCATGGTTCTTTTTAGTTTGTCTCATCTTGTTCCGAGTCAATACGTTACCCTTTCATGGACTGCAGCTGCAATAACTTATCTGGTTCTCAGCATTTTTCTGCACAACATCAAATACAGATATATGGCGATCCTGACAATGGTAGTCACAGGAGGACATTTATTTTTTATTGATTTGTCTCAAATGGAAATAGGCTACCGGGTTATAGCATTTTTGGTATTTGCTGTTATCGCGATTGGTGTCTCTTTATACTATACTAAGCGTATGCATAGCAATCAAAAGCAATAAAAATCATAAGAACCTTTTGAAA
>JAHEMV010000026.1 GCA_024643455.1 Cytophagales bacterium | reverse complement strand
AGCCTCTTGCTCCGCCACTTGACAACACTAAAGCAACTGATTTTGACATATGAAATGAACTGTTTTGTGAAAGTAGTGATTGTCTATCCACATCAAAAGAATTTTATAGACAAATCCGGATTCATCGGAATTGTGACAAAGATTTTGCAGAGATCACTACTGCGTATTATCCATTATGGTTTTGCAAATGCCTTGAACAATTTTTTTCTTTTTCCCAATAGAATGAAAACTGACTAAATATGGATTCATTTATTGTACCCGATCTATGGAAAACCATTTGGCCAAACAGTGATAATTATGGTTCCGGAAAGGCTAAAAACAATAATTGCTAAAATTAACTTGAAAAATTCATCACCTTCCATTTAGTTCTTAATCTTTCCCGAAACAATCTATCTTTCATCTCTTTTTCACTTGTTTTGAGTTTGCGACAACCGTTCAATTTTAATAATTAAAAATTTACCTTAAAGAAATGAACAAAATTCATGAAAAGCAGATAACTTGGAATTTGAAACTATTTTTACATCTTATTCGCATCTTTTATGGATAATATCAAAAGAGTACTAGTGGCTGTTGATCTAACAGAAATGGATGAAAAACTCGTCGGATATGTTGCTAAGCTCAGCAATACAATTGCGCTTGACCGGGTTTATTTTTTTAACGTTTTGAAAAGTTTGGAACTTCCAAAGTCGATCACCAAGAAGTATCCCAATCTTATTGCACCGCTTGATGAGACAACCAAAAAAGAGATTCAATTTACAATCGATGAGGTTGCTGGAAATCAACTTAACGTGGAATATGAAATTGATGTCGCAGAAGGCAGTCGGGTAGAACAAATACTGAAATGGGCCAAAATTAAGGAAATTGATTTAATAGTACTGGGCAGGAAGTCCACCTTGAAAGGAGACGGGATTGTCAGTACAAAAATTGTACGATTGGCGCCTTGTTCGGTTGCCCTGGTCCCTGAACAATTACCAGAGTCTGTCGAAAAAGTACTTGTTCCGATTGATTATTCTAAGCCTTCAAATCTTGCTCTTGAATTTGCAATAAACCTACGTCAAACATCGACTCAACCTAAGGCAGGTATTGTCTGTTTAAACGTATACAACGTTCCTTCTGGATATTCCACTTCTGGTAAAACATATGAAGAATTTGCTGAAATCATGAAAAAAAATGCAATGGATTCATTTCAGGAATTAATTAAGTCCTATGCTTTGAAAGAAGTGACTATTGATGCGAAATTTGAGCTTGAAGATGATGATCATGTTGCCAATATAATTTATAAAATCGCCGTTCAAGAAAAGGTGAGCGCCATCATTATTGGTTCAAGGGGACGAACCCAGGCTGCATCATTTATATTGAGCAGTACTGCCGAAAAACTGCTCCGCCGTGATTCCAGTATTACTTTGATCGTTGTAAAACAACGCAGGCATAATCTGAGTTTTTTGGAGGCACTTTTGAAAATTTAGGGGTTCTTAATAGTTGCTTCGACAAAAAAAGTAGAGCTGTCTTTGGAAATCATCTTTTGCCATCCTTGTACTTTGTAGTTCAGGATCATGCTTGTCATTGGATTAAAGTACATATCCAATATTTTTTCATTGCTGAAAAGAGCGTTGTTATGGCTTAAAACCGCATGGATTTTTAAAGGTTTTTGAACTTCAGGGGAATAGTATATTGAAAGACTGTCGACTAGTGTCTTAGTAAATTCCTTACTGACATAATGCATTATTTTACTTCCATCATCAGAGGTATTTTCTATTATAGTATATCGATTGATCAGCGTGGGTTTATTGATATCAGCAGATCTGAAAATCATAAACTCTCTTGACCAGGCAGAGTCATTCGGTATGAATTCTGAAATTTCAGATTTACCATCGATAATGGCCTTTTTCAATAAAGAAGGGTTGATCGAATCAAACATATTTACTTGTCGATCGATCAACCCATTAATGTCAAAATAGGCATTTACTGATTTCATCTTTTTGTTTGGCCCGCAAGAGCACGCCATAAAAACAATAAAATATACCAGTATATGCTTCAAATTAGATTTATTTAGCTTTCCCCTGGTTTGCTACTGCAGCCAATTTCGCTGCTAACGCTTCCTGATCTCCCAAATAATAACTCTTAATTGGTTTTAAATTCTTATCGAGTTCGTAAACCAATGGAACACCTGTAGGAATATTTAGTTTTAAAATTGCTTCTTCAGACATTTTATCCAGGTATTTCACCAATGCCCTTAAGCTGTTTCCGTGAGCAGCAATTATGATTTTTTTACCTGCTTTGATCTCAGGAGCTATAATACTTTCAAAGTAAGGAACAACCCGCTCAACTGTATCTTTAAGACACTCAGTCGTTGGAAGCTCCGCCTCGGTAAGTCCGGCATATCTCGGACTATTTCCCGGATAATATTCGCTTGATTTATCCAGTTCTGGCGGTGGAATATCGTAGCTTCTTCTCCAGATAAGCACCTGGTCATCACCGTATTTCTTGGCTGTTTCCGCTTTATTCATACCAGTTAGTCCGCCATAAAACCGTTCATTTAGTTTCCAGGATCGTTCTACCGGAATCCACATTAAATCCATTCCATCTAGCGTGATCCACAATGTCCGGATTGCTCTTTTTTGAACAGATGTAAATGCCTTATCAAATGTATAACCATCTTTTTTCAGCAATTCTCCTGCTGCTTTGGCCTCTTCTTTTCCTTTTTCAGTGAGATCGACATCGGCCCAGCCAGTAAACCTGTTTTCCATGTTCCATTGGCTTTCTCCATGTCTCAACAAAACTAGTTTGTACATTTCTATTTGATTTAAATATTAAACAAGGATTTCAAAAAATATGTTGATTTTGTGCGTTGAGATTTTGCAATTCAACTGATTGTATAAAATTTGGTCCAAAATTAATCAAATACTGGCATAGATTTAGCTTTATTTTTTTGTTATTTTGAGGAGGTCAGATGGAAAAGAATACAGTATATCGATTTTTAGTTTGCATTTTCATTTTTAGCATTTCACTTTCCATTGAAGTAAATGCTCAAAGTGAGGTAATCAATAATTTACGATCGGCAATGAAAACGGGTAGTTCGAAGGAATTGGTCAAAAACTTCAGCGCCATGGTCGAGCTCAACTTCGAAGGCGAAAAATCGAATTACAGTAAATCACAGGCCGAGCTGGTGCTCAAAGAATTCTTTAAAAAATACCCAGCTACTGATTTTCAATATATTCACCAGGGAGCATCCAAGCAGGGACTCACCTATGTGATCGGTAAATATACATTCGAAGATGGTTCATTCCGTGTATGGATTTTAATCAAAAAATTTGAAGATTCTTACCTGGTCGATTCTATAGACTTTAGCAGGGAATAATTCATTTTTCTGCTCCGAAAATGATTTATGCCACCATCATTTTTTTGATAGCTTTTTCTATTTTTGCATTGTGAAACCGGAATACGTAAGCAAATCATATTTAGATTCGTTCATCAATCAGGCCATTACCGAAGATATCGGCGAAGGTGATCATTCCAGCCTATCCACCATTCCGGAACGTTTGATCGGTAATGCCAAATTGAAAATTAAACAAGACGGAATCATCGCCGGTCTGGATCTTGCCCGGGAGATATTTGCTCATATTGACTCCAGGCTAAAATTAAATCTATTTGCTTCAGATGGTCAACTCGTCAGAACTGGAGATATCGCTTTTGAAGTAATCGGACCAGTCCGATCGATCCTGGCTGCGGAAAGACTCGTGCTTAATTGTATGCAACGTATGAGCGGTATAGCAACATATACCAACCATCTTTGCAAACTCATAGAAGGGACTTCGGCTAAAATACTGGATACACGCAAGACCACACCAAATCTTCGTCCATTGGAAAAATGGGCCGTTACCATTGGTGGTGGTAACAATCACCGTTTTGCACTTTATGATATGATCATGCTCAAAGACAATCATATCGATTATTCAGGAGGCATTACCCGGGCATTGAATTCTGCCAGTAACTACCTGAAAACAACAGGAAAAAAGCTGAAGATAGAAGTAGAAACACGCTCCCTTATCGAAGTTCAGGAAGTTCTGGATTGTGGCAAAGCTGATATCATCATGCTTGATAATATGGATTCAGAAACCATGAAAAAAGCGATTAAAATGATCGGAGGAAAAATAAAAACAGAAGCATCGGGAGGCATAACCGAAGATAATATTATCGAAATGGCCATGACCGGAGTCGATTTCATTTCTATCGGAGCTTTGACTCATTCAGTAAAAAGTCTGGATATGAGTTTAAAAGCTGAGATTGATAAATAATTTTATAAATTTGCGCCCCTAATAATTGGATAGAATATGCTTGTAAAAACAAAAAAATATAAACTAGAAACTGGAAAATATATAAAAATCGCCCTTCCTGCAGTATTAAAACAGCAATGGTGGGTTGTTTTGATTGCTTTAGCAATCATGTCAGGTTCTTTGATCATTTGGTCACATTGGTGGATCACCGGTGCTTTGATTGCCTATACCTTATATGTTTTGTTCTGGCTCATCCAATTTGCCGGTATTACCCAACTCGAGCAAGGCAAGATTTTGTTTGATCGATTAAATTATGAAATTACCAGTCAACAAATACTTATCAAGATCAGTACCAAGCAAGGGATGCCGATCAAGTGGGAGCAAATAAAGCGGGCCAATAAAACCAAAACCGGTTTTGTTTTGTGGATGTCTAAAGTACAACTCATCTATCTCCCTTATAAAATTTTCAATTCCGAAAATGAACGAAAATTCATTGAGACGATTCTAAAAAGGAAAGAGTATATTAAGTAGATTAATCTAAATCTAAGTTTTTTTTCGTCACCCATTTACTACTCGCGCTATTCGACATTTAAAATGTCGAATGGATATCATAGGAATTAAAATCCGAAATTATCCCAAGGCATTTTAGATCTATCCTTGTTCTTTGATGTGGATTATAAAGCCTATGATCGAGCTTCGGAATAGCAAATACCGAAGAGCAAAGTTAATAGTGAAATCTTTGCATAAGAAGGTATTCATTTTTATGATTATTTCATGATTTTACAGACACAAAGTTGTGAAATATTGCGGCTGTAATCGCAATATTATCGTTATATTTGCGATTACAGCCGCAATTATACGAAATATGATAAAGCGAATTCTTGAAAATGTCATCATTAACAAACTTGGAAAGGGTAAAGCCATAATAATACTGGGGGCCAGGCAAACCGGAAAAACAACGCTTCTGAAAGGCCTTTTTGAAAATAAAACTAAAACGCAATGGCTGAATGCGGATGAGGCAGACATTCAGGCAATATTTGAAGAAGCATCTTCAACAAGGTTTAAGTCTTTTTTTAAAGGTAGCGATTCGTTGATTGTCGATGAAGCACAGCGAATTAAGAATGTTGGTTTGAAATTCAAACTCATTACAGATCAAATCCCTTCATTGCAACTCGTTGCTACTGGTTCATCAGCGTTTGAGTTGGCCAATGAAATAAACGAACCACTTACGGGCAGAAAGTTTGAATATAATCTTTTCCCAATATCATTTGAGGAACTTGTAAATCATCACGGTATGCTCAACGAAATCCGATCTCTTCCTCACAGAATGGTATTTGGCGCCTACCCGGAAGTAATCACTGCCGAGGGAAATGAAAAAGAAATCTTGAAACAATTGGCCGATAGTTATCTGTACAAGGATATTCTCATGTGGGAGCGCATTAAAAAACCAGATAAATTACTTAAACTACTTCAGGCCCTGGCATTTCAAATAGGAAATGAAGTTTCTTATCATGAGCTCGGACAAATTGTTGATCTGGATAATGAAACAGTAGAGAAATACATTCAATTACTTGAGCGTACCTTTGTGATATTCCGTTTGTCTGCTTTTAGTAGAAACTTGCGAAAGGAATTGAAACGAAAACAAAAAATATATTTTTATGATTTGGGAATCAGAAATTCACTTATTTCCAACTATTCACCAATCGAATTAAGAAACGATATTGGAGCTTTGTGGGAAAATTACTTGATCAGCGAGCGCATTAAATTTTGTCATTACAATACTGTTTGGTCAAATATATATTTTTGGCGTACACATGACCAGCAGGAGGTGGATTATATAGAAGAGCGCGAAGGAAAGTTATTCGCTTATGAATTCAAATGGAATCCTAAACGTAAGTCTAAGCTTTCCAAAAGCTTTAAATCCGCCTATCCGGCACATGAATTTGTCGTTATCACTCGTGAGAACTATCATGAATTTATTTCATCATGATCTATATATCAATTCTTTTTAAATATTTCACCCTCGGGATTTTGATCTGGATTTAAAACACTAATACAAATCCCATTCCCCATTCATATAATATTTGAACAGGACTGGATTATGTATCGTGTTGACTTCAATCGAATCTTTTGGATTAATGGTGAAATCCTTGCCAAAGGAGGTCATTAGAGTCATGGCTTCGTGGTTGATCCATTTTGTAGGAATGTCATCGAAATCTAAATTGACCATGCCTTCCTTAAACTGTGTTTTTGACAAACTTTTTGCTCCCGAAATCCATCCCCACTCGCCAAGTGTGACTACCTGGTTGTGAAGCGGAACAGTGGAAAATCCCGCCTCGGCCATCGTTTTGTCAATGCATTTGAAAGCCCTTGCAGCAAAATAAGGACTCCCTGCCTGGGTGATGATCAACCCATTTGGTCTCATTACTTTATAGCATAATTTGTAAAATTCATAAGAATACAATCTGCCTAATTCAATTGTTTTTGGATCAGGTAAATCGATTATAATGATGTCGTAATATTTATTTTCCTTTTCTAAATAAGTATAGCCGTCCTGGTTTATAATCGTAACTTTCTTGTCATCAAGAGCATGTTGATTGATTTCTGAAAGCACGGGATGTTCGGCTGCAAGCCTTGTCATGTCAGGATCAAGATCGACCATCGTTATACTTTTTACCTGATCATATTTCAAAACTTCCCGGGCAGCGCATCCATCACCTCCACCAAGTATCAGAATATCCATGGGATTTGGGCACAATTTGAGTAATGGATGTACCAATGGCTCATGGTACATGATTTCATCTACCGTACTCAATTGTTGGTTTCCATTTATAAATAACCAGTAATCGCTATGGGATTGGGTAATCACCAGCTTTTGATATTTCGTTTGCTTAGCATAGATCACCTTATCTTTATACCGCATCTCTTCTCCATGAGCAACGATCGAATTGGCACTCAACAGTCCTGTAATCAGTAAAATCAATACAGCGAAGTTCGACAAACTGAGTCTTGTTTTTATTGATATATCCAAATCCTTCCAAAGCACGACTAAAAGCACTATAGCTACGGAATAGTTCACAAATCCCAGAACAAACGGGGTATAGGTAAGGCCAAGAAAAGGCAACCCAAAAAAAGCAAAGAAAACACCACCAAGTAAACTGCCATAATAGTCATTTTCCATCATGGATGAAACATTCACTTTTAAGGTCTCAAAGCTGTCGTTGATACGAATAACCAATGGAATCTCCATGCCGATCAGTAATCCAATAACAATACAAAGACCATAGATTACCACCCCTGTATACATGGTGTATGTGGCAGCAGAATAGGTAATGAGTGAAACCAGTGATGCAAGAATCGATAGGGTAATTTCAATCCAGATAAATTTTTCTAAAAGATTCCCCTCCATCATTTTGGTGATGCGTGCGCCGAGCCCCATGGAAAAAAGCATGATGGAAACGATCATCGTCCATTGGAGAACCGAGTTGCCCAGGAAGTAAGTGGCTAGTGTGGAAAGCACATATTCTGCAACAATGCCTGAAAGGCCGGTTGCAAAAAGGCAAAGCTTGAGAATGTTGGATCGGAGTTTCATTTAACCACAATGGTCACTAAGGTTTGCACAAAGGAAACAAAGAAAAAATTAGAGTCGCCCATTGATCACTCTTTTAATACCATTTTTCAATAAATCCACATTAAAATTGATTAGTAATCCCAATTTAAATCCTCCTAGTTTCATATATGTTAACGTTTGCGCGAGATGGACATCATTAAGTGCATCGACACTTTTTAATTCAATAACGACTTTTTTTTCAACTAAAATATCAATCCGGTAGCCACATTCCAGATTAACTTCTTCAAAAACAAGTGGCATTGGTTTTTCTTTCTCAATGAATAGGCCAGATTGAATTAGTTTATAGGCAAGACATTCTTTGTATGCACTTTCCAAAAGACCTGGACCTAATGCTCGATGAACTTCAAGGGATATACCAATTACTTTGTGGGCAATATCATTCTCAGTCATTTGTCTGTGTCCTTCGTGGTTGCCTTTGTGACATAGTGGTTAAATAATCACAAACTCCAGCAAATGAGCACAGATCCCCCGATGTAGGCGAAAGCCTCAATAATTCCCGCTCCGATATTTGGTTTTTCCTGATTGATCAGTTCGTCTGTCAGATTCCTTCCTGGTAACAATATTTTATCGGCAACAAATCGTGCGATCGGAAGAAAAACCAATCCTATGCCTGCGTCAATGGCTATATATTCAGCTGTAAGATCCCAGCTTTCAAAATCGTGCATTAATCCATTTCTGATCAGATTACCGATTGCAATGATTGCTCCGGCCATACCAACACCAACAGCCACATTGTCTTTTTCGATGTGTTCGTAAATATCAAAAGGTGTTATCCAATTATACACGTAGGCAGTCAAAATCAATAGTGCCTGACCAACGACCCAATAGATTAAAACTGTATCAATCCCACCGCCTTCACCATAAACTGAACCCATGATGATCAATCCGGTAGCGATTGCACTCGCTCCTTCAATAACTCCTGTACCTGAATTCTGATCAACGGTGATTTCTTTTTTTACACTGAATTTCCTAAGGATTATTTTATCGTTAATGATGATGGATAGATTCAGTAAAATAAGTGCTATCATTCCATAAACACCGATGTACAACAGATCCATCAGTATTCCTGCAGTTTCCCCCATCATAATGCCTCCTATGGATAATATAAGACCTATAAAATAACCGGTATGGGCCAGGGCAAAAGCCAGGTTATCTTTCTCGACCAGTTCATCCTTTACATTGTACCGATGGATTAATTGATATACATACTTACCAATAAAAAATAGGGCAAAACTGCTACCGAGATAAACAAGCGTAGTCAGGATGGTATCGATATAGGTCATATTCATTTTAATCGGGGTTTATAGGTTTAGATTGCAAACATTTTAGGTGTGTCCCATTTCAAAAAATTAATTCTTCTTTCAGACAATTTGAAATTTTATATCCGATTCCAACTGAAATTCACTTAGCTTATTCAGGAAAATTTCAATATCATTTCTATTGCTATTCAAATATACAAATCGTATTTGTCCTCTTTTCAGTTTAAACCGTGCACTAAATCCACCACCAAAATTCTCCTTCATATTTATTTTTCCAATTTCGTTATAATACAATACATGCTTAAATGTACGACGAATAAGCAGCGGGCTTGATAATGCCCAGGTCAGCAGGATAATTATTCCAGAGTAATACATCATCGGCCCTTCAGTATTGGTATAAGTTACGACGCAAACCAATCCGTAAATACTGGTGGTAAAAAATACAATCAAAATCAATATTTGTTCGATCTTGGAATTATCTGATATTTCGATTCTGTCTTTCAAAAAAGTCAGATAACCACTTTTCAATCGAATTGTGCTGCCTGTTTTCATTTTGAATATCAAATTTTACTTTCCGTAGCCACCGCTTCTCGATCTGGAGAAATTGCTATATCGTGATCCGGATTTAGAGCTTTGTGGAGTGCTTGACCTGACTCCCTGCTTAAATGAGTTGTTCGAAGCGTTGCTGGACCATTTTGATGACTTATTGGTGTTGGTATTATATTTACTATTTGTTCCATAGGTATACGAACCGTCATTACCTCTTGGTCCGTAATAACTTCTTCCTGTCCCGTAATACCCACCCCGGTAATCATCATAGTATGCTCTTCTTGCCGGATAGGTCATCATGTTAAACATGGAGTTCATTAGTGCAAATTTTCCATAAAATTCCCAAAACGATCCGCCATCACGCTGTACCCATTGACCATATTTTTCATTCCCAACATAGGCACCATATCCTGGAGGGCTAACACCTTTAGTAACTTTACCATCTGCCCCTTTTGCAGCGATTTCCATTCCCATATTGTCCAGGTTCGCCTGGAAAAACTCTTCGCCTACTGGATACCAATCTGTAATTTCTTCTGAGACTTCTCCTTCTTGATCTTCTTTGATGATTTGGTACTGGTGAAAATACTCCTTAAAAATTGACCCTTCTGTATTCATATCATAAAGTACGATAGAAAAAGTAGCCGCATCGCCCATGTCTTTGACTAGTTCATCTACCGGGCTTTTGATGGGTTCGCTGTAATCACTTTCGCAGGTACGGCTGCATGCATATACCAGCACAATAAAAAATACAAATAATACGACTTGTCTCATCACATTGTGTTTAGGTTGTTCCAGGTAAAATATTTGTTATTTCAAAATTCTTAACCACCACACCGTGTGAAGCTTCAAATTCCCTTTCCCCCCATTGCTCAACACAGGCGACTAGTTTTCCTTCTTCGTCAAAATAATCCCAAGAAATAAATTCTGTCCAGCTATCATTATTATCCGGCTCATCAGAAAAATATCCGGGGCTTTCCTTATCGAGATAAAATGCCACACCCTTATATTCAATTTTTTTGGGAGGCCGTTTGTCCTCTATAATTTGCTCTGGTAAGTTTTCGCCTAGGGCACGAATTTTCAGCTTTCGGCTTAGTGTCATAAATCCCTCGTCGTTGTAATCGATATGCAGATAAGCTACATCATTCGATGCTTCCAGTTTATATTCTCGTGTGAAGTAGTTATCGCCCCAGTCATATTCATATTCCTCTTTGATCACCCATGTATTCAGATCGTAGTCGAACATAAAACCGACCCGAAGGTCCTCGATTTTCATGTTGTTTGGATCGTAGTGCGGTGCTTCTTTTTTCTTAAATCTATCAAAAAGTCCCATAGAATTTTTTTGATGAGAATGATTGCTACTCTGGTTAGTTGTTTCAAAAATACGAAAAGGCCTTGTTTTTTCATCACCTTTTTTACTATAAACAAGGCCTTTGATCAATTGCCAGCCGGTCCAGATTATCAGGACCAGCAAGACCATTTTTATTAAGAATCCTATGATTTCAGTGTTTATAGTGAAACTTATTCTCCTTTATCTGCTTTCATTTTTGCTTTAAGCGCTGCTAATGCATCCGATGATTTTGCAGAAGATGCATCAAGTACTTCATCGATCTCTTCATCTATGCTTCTGCCTTTGTTGGCGATATCAGCATATGCTTCAGAAAGCGCTTCATTGGCATCCACTTTTTCTTTCATTTTTTCCAGCATAGATATCGTGCCAGAACTATCGATCTGAGCCATTTGCTTGTTGAGTTTTGTTGTAGCCTGACTTACCGTTGCTCTTGCTTTAAGTGTTTTGAGCTCGTTTTCGTAATGCCCGATTTTTGATCTGAGCTTTTTTACGTTTTGCTCCAATTGCACAAGATTTCCATCAATTTTATTGGCATTCTGCTCGGCAGATTTGGCCTGGTTTTCAGCATCTTGTTTTTGATTGAGTGCTTCAGAAGCAAGTCTATCCGCTTCCGGACCTGCAATTTCACCACTTTCAGCTTTTGTCAAAAGCATCATGGCCTTGTTTTCATAACTCTTTGCCCTGTTTTTAGCATCGGCCGATTCTTTTTTAGCTCTTATTGACATCGCCTTCACTTCAGCCAATGCTTTTAAGCTTTCATCCAGATCTTTTTTCAAATCCCTGATCCCTTGTTCAGTCAATTTGATGGGGTCTTCCAATTTGTCCACAATACTGTGAGCCTCTGATTGCCCTATTTTGAATAATCTACTAAATACACTCATTTTTCTATTTTTTAGTTTTTTGAAAATTTTATTAATTCTTCTGAATACTCACTTATTAATAAACTCAATGAGTTTAGTGAGCCTTCCAGTTCGTTCATATCCAGATTTTCTAATTGTAAGGTATCTCTGAATATTACTTTCCTTCCTGTTTCATCCAGTACAAATGCACCATGGATGATATCCCTGTTTTTAATCAACAGGTTTTTATATACATCATTTGAAACATTTTTTATTTCAAATAAAAATTGCTCCATCACCAATATCGGATCAAGACAACCAATGACAAGATTGTGTATGCCAGCATCTTCTTTTTCGACCCAAAAAATACCATCTTCTTCGTTTTCATGGATAATATTGAACTCTAAATCAAGGAGATACCCCTGTACTTTTGCGAAATGGTCATTCATAATGTTTAGCGTTTTTATGTGAGGTTTTCATTTTAATGGTTTTTAAAATTAACAAATAAAATACGGAATTATGTTTGAATATTGTTTTAATTAAAAGTGTAAAACATTTCGTTTATGTCTATAAATTTAGTAATTTTAATTCTATTAACGATAGAATTGCTCAAAAGGTTAGCAATATTTTAATAATTATGTCCATCATTGGAAAAAACATTAGAAAAATAAGAACAGTTAAAAAGCTTAGTCAGGCTTCATTTGCTGAATTATTTAATCTTGCACGACCAAGTGTAGGCGCTTATGAAGAAGAACGTTCAGAACCCAAACTTGAAACAGTAATTCAAATAGCCAATTATTTTGGCATTTCAATAGATTCGCTATTAACAAAGGAACTGACCATTAATGACCTTTTTAATTTCAATGTCCACTTTGAAGAAAATGTAAAAGAAATAACTGCAAAAGAAAAGAAGCTGGAATTGGATACCAATTTCATTAAATCCGTATTGGTTCCAGGTGATAAACAAATAGAATATATTGTTCACATCAATAACCGTGATTTTGTATCTACCCTACCCAAAATATTAATCCCAAAATATCATGACAAATCCATCAGGGCCTTTGAGCTGACTTCCGATGATATGCATGACAACTTCCATGGGATCAATCGTGGCGATATGGTTTTTGGAAGAAAAATGAGCACGCCTTACGATTTTGTAAAAGGCAATTTATATGTCATCATAAATAAAGAACGTATCATTATTCGCAGGGCAAAGCCGCAAAGTGAGTTCCTGATCCTTATTCCGGATAATGCAAATTTCGATAGCACTGAAATAAAAAAAGGGGACATTATTGAAGCCTGGGAAGTGGTTGGATATTTTTCTCAAAAAATTACTGCGCCTACATTGATCTCCGAACGCATTATGCACCTGGAAAATCAGTTTGACCTTCTCGATAGACGACTGAACAAAATCGAAAATAATGGCAGTTGATTTGGTATCATTTTGAAGCCGTAAACCATGGATATTTTGGTATTTTTAAACTTGATTTTTTTTAGCAACTTGTCTCTTCAAGAATTCAGCTTTTCATTTTTAAACAATTAACCTCATGACTAAGGAAATGAAATCTATGCCTGTAATCTGCTTTGGCGAAACGCTGTGGGATATTTTCGAAAATCAGAAAAAACCAGGCGGAGCACCTATGAACGTTGCGGTGCATTTAAGGCAATTTGGGATAGCGTCGAGCGTGATCAGTAAAGTGGGAAATGATGAATTGGGTTCTGGGCTTTTGGAATTTCTAAAAACCAAAAAGGTTGATGTTAGCTTGATTCAAATAGATAATGAAGAACCAACCGGCCTGGTAAATGTCAAATTAGGACCAAAAGGCGATGCGCAATACGATATTGTTTTTCCTTCCGCATGGGATTTTATAGGAAATCCGGCATCGATCAAACATCCATTCATCCTTGTATTTGGCAGTCTGGCATCCAGAAGTGAAACTTCGAGAAACACTTTACTTAACTTAATTGAAAACGCGGACCTGGCACTATTTGATGTCAATTTTAGGGCACCGCATTATACCCGCACATTTATTGAGCAATTGCTAACTGCTTCCGATATCGTAAAACTTAACGAACACGAGATCGCCATCATCGGTGAATGGATCGGTTTGAAAGATGCCTCTTATGAAAAATTGATAAAAAAGGTCGCGGAAATCTTTAAAATCAATCAGATCATAGTGACACTAGGCGATAAAGGTGCAATGGTATTTATTGATGGGATAATTCATAGACATCCCGGATTTAAGATAAAAGTAGCAGATACGGTAGGAAGCGGGGATTCATTTTTAGCTTCTTACCTTTCTAATTTCATTAAAGGAAAACCAGCAGAATATTGTCTTGAGATGGCTTGCGCTACAGGGGCTTATGTAGCCACACAAAACGGCGCTGTACCGGAATACAAAATATCCGATATTGAATCTATTTTAAAAAATTAAAAATCGTCATTTACGCATATGAGAGTCTTCATCCTTTATTTTATAGCTTTTTATTTTTTAATCAGCTGCGCTGAAAAAAAACAAATTGAAAGCACCATTCTTCTTCCCTTTTCTACACAGGAAAAACATCGTCCGGAATTTCATTTCACACCAGATAGTATGTGGATGAACGATCCAAATGGTATGGTTTTTTACAAAGACACTTACCATTTGTTTTATCAGTATTATCCAAACAGTACGGTCTGGGGACCAATGCATTGGGGCCATGCTGTGAGCAAGGACATGGTTAGCTGGGAACATAAACCTGTCGCTTTATACCCTGATGAGTTCGGTTATATTTTTTCGGGAAGTGCCGTGTTGGATGAACACAATACCTCAGGTTTGGGAAGTGAACAAAATCCTCCTTTGGTTGCAATTTTTACTTATCATGATCCGATAAAGGAAAAAGCCCAACAAATCGATGTAGAATCTCAGGGAATAGCCTATAGTTTAGACAATGGTGAAACCTGGGAAAAATATGCAAAAAATCCAGTCCTGAAAAATCCGGGGATCAGGGACTTCCGAGATCCAAAAGTGCGTTGGTTTGAACCCACTCAACGATGGATTATGACACTGGCGGCACAGGATCGCATTCGCTTTTATTCATCTCCCGATTTGAAGGAATGGAGTTTGGAAAGTGAATTTGGTAAAGAACTCGGCGCTCATGATGGCGTGTGGGAATGTCCTGATTTATTTCCAATAACAGTAGAAGGTGAAGTCAAGACGTATTGGATTTTGATTGTTAATCTCAATCCAGGAGCGCCAAATGGCGGAAGCGGAACGCAATATTTTATAGGGCATTTTGACGGTCATACCTTCAGTAGTATGGACGAAAAAACCAGATGGGCAGATTATGGCCCAGATGATTATGCCGGCGTAACATGGTCAAATACTGGTGATCGCATACTTTTTATGGGATGGATGAGTAATTGGAAATATGCAAACATTGTCCCGACGGAACGATGGAGAAGTGCCACGACCATTGCCCGTGAGCTGAAATTGCAAAAAATTGATGGGGATTTGGTTCTTTGTTCATTACCTGTGAAGGAGTTTGAAAAAATGACATTTATTGTTTTTGAAACTCAAAATCTTAAGATCGATGCCCCTTACAATGTCTCCGATGAAGCTAAATTCAAAAATTTCTGTTACGAACTTGATATGCAGATTGAAGATCAGGATGGATTTAAAATAATTTTATCAAATGAAATATCGAATGAAGTGAGCCTCGCTTACGACAAAGAAAAAAATAATTTTACCATCGATCGCAGCAAATCTGGTGATCTGTCGTTCCATCCAGAATTTGGTGATGAAATCATAGCCCCTCGAATAGCCACTTCATCATCTATGAATCTTAAATTGGTGGCAGATGTTGCCTCTCTGGAAGTGTTTGCAGATGATGGAAGTACCGTACTCACCGTGATTTATTTCCCGGATGAAGTTTTGAATACAATAGAAATTGTTCCTGATAAAACGCTTTCAATCTCTAAATTAAGCTTAAAGGAAATTAAGCACTAATGGAAATGGATTCGATAAAGCTGAATTATTTAAGAGCTCTGAACACCAATTTCCACATTTCTGTATTAACTGGTTTTTTCAGCTTATCCATACGAGCACTTATTCCTTTGAAATCCTTTTCGGGAAAGATTTTACTAAAATACTCCATATATTTTGGATGATCAATCTGATCTAGGCTAGAATAACCATCAGCAGCTAAATATTGAAAATCTTTGTCATTTCCAGGCCATTTTGCCCATAAACTCCAGACTGTTCTGTTATTATTCCGGATGTCTTCTTCAAAAAGTGGTTTAAAAATATCTTTACTTAGCTGCAGATATTCTTTGCTATCATCGGGACTTACAGTTATTTCATTTATCACATAATACTTTCCCAGACGGTCGAGCCCGTTTACACAAGTGAGTTGCTGGTAAAAAACGCCAGAGTTTATCAATATTCTCGAATTGTCAACTTTTTGTTTAAATTCCTTCCAATCTGCTTTATTTTTTTCAGGGTAGGCCGCTTCCAATACTTCATCCGGTATTTTTTTATCCAATTTTGAAAATGAATCATACCAGCTTATCGATATAAAATTATAGGGGTCATCAATGGTTTTGAACATCACCTGGTAAACAGACCATCCAATTGTCATGCCCTCTTTAACCCGTTCCTCTTCAATTTTTTGCCATAACTTCTCCACTTCCAGAAATTCATTGGCATTTTCTACTTTCAGATAATCAACAACACCAATAATATTTTGACTTTGTGTTTTGAATCCCGCAAGAAAGAAAAAAAATATAATGCATACGTATTTAGTCATCTCTGTATAATCTATTGACCGTTAGTATAATAAATTTACTGAAAACTGTAACGAATAACTATTATTATCAGTGCTTATCTTTTTTGGTTGATTTATGAATACAGTAAGTCCACAAAATGACCGTATTGTTGTCATAGATGCACTCAGGGGTTTCGCGCTAGCAGGAATCGTTCTGGTACATTTTGTAGAACAATTCCTAGCCGGGCAGTTTCCGGAACAGGAAACCGCTCACTTACTTCAGGGTATTCCTGATTATATTGTCGCTGCGATTTTGCAGCTGTTCTTTACGGGGAAATTCTTTGCCCTTTTTTCTATTCTATTTGGATTGAGCTTTTTCATTCAAATGGACAACTCAGCAAAAAAAGGTAAGGACTATCGGATTAGGTTTATTTGGCGCTTACTGATACTATTAATCATTGGACTTTTCCATTCACTTTTTTACAGAGGTGACATCCTTACTATATATGCAGCAATTGGTCTTTTATTACCGTTGTTTTATACCTTCTCCGATCGTTGGATCTTGATCATTGCAGGAGTATTGTTTCTTGGTATAGGCAGATTTGTTGTTTTTAGCATTATGGGTAGTGATTCTTTTTTTGGCATAATGGAATTCACGCAAGATTCGGAGTATTCAAAAGTATATTTTGATATTTTAAAAAATGGGTCTATCATGAATGTTTTCAAAGATAATATCACCAATGGCCTTTTAATGAAAATTGAGTACCAATTTGGAACATTCAATAGAGGCTACTTCACCCTAGGATACTTTTTGCTTGGGATGTGGCTTGGACGAATCAAACTTTTTGAACGAGTAAATGAATTCAGACACATCATTAAAAATGTGATGTGGTATTCCCTTGGATTCTCCCTGGTTAGCATAATATTGATGGCAGTTTTGTTTTCGAATGTTCCCCAGCCAATCGATTTCAATTCATGGTCCGTAATGTTCGCTATGCACGCGATGGACCTTGCCAATATAGGGTTGACTGCTTTTATCCTTACTGGTTTTCTGACAGTTTTCCGAAGTAAAAAAGGAATTAGATTAACTGTTCTAGCTCCATATGGCCGTACTGCGTTGACCAATTACTTATTTCAAAGCCTGATTGGAACATTCATTTTTTATGGATGGGGACTGGGCTACTTAGCTGAGTTGAGAAATATTTATACATTTTTAATAGCCTTTGTAGTTCTGACAATTCAGATCGTTATCAGCAAATGGTGGATGAGCAAATTCTATTATGGACCTTTTGAATGGATCTGGCGTTGTCTTACCTGGTGGAAAATGATGCCTTTTATACGAAAAAATCCTTTGGAGTCTATTTGATTTATTTAAAAAAAACCAAAATCTCCTTAAGATCAAGGTGCTAGCCTTCACTGTTTTAAGGTAAAATAATTCAATGAATGCTTGAAAAGATTAGAATTTAGAAATTTATTGCAATAAATTTAGCCCTGTGACATCATTTAATAATAACCATACCCTTTTGGTCATGCGTAAAGTTGGTTTTTTTATTGTATTTCTTTTTCTATTCTTTCAGGTTAAAGCTCAGGATACTCAATGGGTAAGTACCATTTTGGAAGCATCCTCTGAACTCACACCCAGAGAATATTCTGCAGAACAAATTATTGGCAGACCCAATGTAACTCCCGGTACTGGTGATAGTCCCAATGCATGGATGCCCTTTAGAGAAGATCGCGAAGAATATATAAAAGTTGGTTTTGAAAACCCTATAAAAATAAGGCAAATCGCCATAGCGGAATCATATAATCCAAGCGCCATTTACCAGATATTTTTATATGACCGATCAGACAATGAGTTTTTGATCAATACATTTGAACCACGTCCAATCGAATTGAAATCGAGAATGCTTCATGTGTTTTTTGATATGACCGAATACGAAGTTGCTGCAGTAAAAGTCGTATTACGTTGTGACGCAGTGCCTGGCTATAATGCTATCGATGCCATAGCCATTTCCAATTCCACCTTGCCGGTGCGACAGGAAGTAAAGATTCTTGAAAGTGCCATAGTAAATGTCAGCCCAAACAGGTTAAGTGAGACTGTCAATAGCATATATAATGAGCTGAAACCATTAGTGACTCCTGATGGAAAAACATTGCTTTTTAGCAGGCAGTATCATCCAGGAAATACGGGTGGTGTTACAGATCCGGAAGATATTTGGTTTTCGCAATGGGACGAAGAGAAAGGAGAATGGATGGAAGCTGTAAATATGGGAGGACCACTAAATACAAAAGGCCCCAATTATATAAGCTCGATTACTCCTGATGGAAATACTGTGATCATTACTCTTGGAAACCGGTATACAAAAAATGGAAAAATGAAAGCTGGTGTTTCTGTAAGTACAAGGACTAGCGAGGGTTGGTCGAAACCTGTTCCTTTTGAAATAATCAATGAAATCAATACGCATGAAAAGTCTAACTACTACCTGGCAAACAACCGTGAAGTACTCTTAATGTCTGTCGAAGGAGATCCTACTTATGGATCACGGGATCTTTATGTGAGTTTTCTAATGGATGATGGTCGATGGAGCGAACCGCTTAATTTGGGACTAAATATTAACACTGCCCTGGAAGAAACTTCTCCCTTTTTAGCAGCAGATGATAAAACACTATATTTTTCCTCTGACGGATACACCGGATATGGAAAACATGACATCTACGTTTCACGAAGACTGGATAATACATGGACCAATTGGTCTGAACCAGAAAACCTGGGACCACAAATAAATTCAGAGGAAGACGATGCTTTTTTCAACATCCCTCCAAC
>JAHEMV010000413.1 GCA_024643455.1 Cytophagales bacterium | reverse complement strand
CGTGTGATTGTATTGAGCTATTTCAATGCTTCCTGGTATATTGACCAAATGAGGAGGAAAGTAAATAAGTCAGATGCATTGCCAATTTCGCTGGAATCGCGGCAATATCAACAAGGGGGTCTTAATGATATTTTACCTTTTGCCGAAAACCCAAATATAAGGGGAGCAATTAACCTGAACCGATTTCTGGGGTTGGTACGAACAGACAATAGAGCTATCCAGGTATCCATGTCTGGAAACACAAAATACAATTCCATTCCTTCCAGAATATTTGTATTGGATGTTGATGTAGAAAAAGTGCGTAAGGGGAAGTTAGTACCAGCCGAATTTCAAGATACTGTTATTGAAAAAATGGAAATATCCTGGGAGGGAAATTACATGGAGAAAAGTGCCTTTTTGGTGTTGGACCTGATTGCTACAAATCAATGGAATCGTCCGATTTATTTTAACCTTACGTCACTCAATTCGATTTCATTGAATCTGAAAAAACACGTACTTCAGGAGGGGTTGGTATACAGGCTTTTGCCAATCGAACTTCAGGAGGAAGATGCAATTGATGTTGAAAAAATGTATGAGAACCTAATGAAAAAGGCAGTCTATCATGATTTGGAAGATGAAGATGTATATTATAATCATGAGGATTATCAACTTAGAATACTGCAAACGACGAAGTCTAATTACAATGATCTGGCTATGCAATTGATAAATCGGGGTGAGGAAGGAAAAGCCCGAGAGGTAGTTGAATTTGTATATTCGAAACTTCATGGGAAAAACAAGCAAACTGATTTGGCATCAATCCAAACGGCAGAATTGTTATTTAGATTAGATGAAAAAGGGCGGGCAGAAAAACTTACAGAAATCTTGTTTGAAAATGCAAGTCAGATGTTGAAATACCAATATGATAATGATAGACTAAATTCAACAATTACTCAAATTCAATTGTATATAATAAAGCAGCTGTACAACACGGCAACTAAATACAATGATGTAAAGCTTGCGGAAAAATGTTCTAAAACTTTTGACCTATATTTTTCCTTACTATAATCACCGATTTGTAACTATGTGCTATTTTTTTAAGTAACAATTTATTAATATCATGTTTTCCTTGAATCAATATAATCAAGGAATTTAACGGGTGTAAATGCATGTCAAAAATAATATTTCCAATTCCAGTTCCGATTGAAGTGACCATGATTGTTAAAGACGGATAAAACAAAAACATGGCGGGGAGATAAAAGTAAAATTGGAATGCATACTTGCAACGCTCTATTATATTAAGCTCAACAACTGTTAAATGTTTACTAAATATCTTTAATGAAAAAGTGTATATCGGGTAATTATTTTCCGAAATATTGCTTTAGACATGTAAACAGCGGAGTGGAGAATTGATAATTATTCTTAAAATCGTTTTTTCAACAGAAATATCGCTTGATCAGAAAAATGCTTTTCAAAGCTGATGGATTTCTTTATACTAGCAGTGAGTTATTGATTTGGTTACTAAAAATATGTAAATGACTTTGCCGGTCAAAGATTAAAAGCTGACGAGCAAAGTCATTTTTTTTATCCAGTATTTTTGGCTGATGATGAAAGGTATTAAAACGATTATCTGAAAACCCATCCAAATATGATGACATTAGAATAACCGATGCCATCGTCAGTTGGAGAATCAACAGCAGCAGTATGACTGACCATGACTTCCCAGCCCAAGGCCCCGGCAAATATTCCATTGCTTTGCTCAGGTACATATTTACCCTTTCGGCAAAATGTGGCGTTACCCGCTTCATCAAACTGGAAAGGTCCATTTTCGGCTTCTAACCATAAAAGACCATTATCCAATTGATAAAACCCCTGGCCATAGCCTGAATAATCAGCCCCGCAAAAAACAGGGTAGTATTCTGAGTGAACTTGCTTTCCAAACCAGTATCCGTCAGCTAAAGTCATGCCTGTGGCACCCACAATATTAGCAAGACATTCTGTTGGATCTGCCGGAGCCCCGGGCCCAAAACATGGCACGAAATCTCCGGGCAGGCAAGATGTTCCTCCTATCGGGCTTATTTGTAAATGGTAACCCAAATTCATCAAAACCGGATACCAATTTCCACGCGCTCTTCGGGCATTGCTGCGCTTTATCATTTGAAGATATTCTTCACCAGGACCAGCCTGGAACTTAGCTAAATCACCATCGCTCATCATATTAGCGATGTCATTTGGTACTGTAGGTACTTCAAATTCAGAGCCCGGCTTTTGAATTTCCTGAACCGGATCGAGAGAATCTTTCTGACATGAGATCACCAGTAATCCCGCAAAAAGGAATAAATAGATTTTTTTTAAAGCTTTCATTTGTTTTGGTGTTTAATTATCGAAAACATTTGAACCAAAGATTCACTTATTTTCAATGCAAAGTTTTACTGGACATTCCAAAAAATTTACTTTCCGTTCCTACCTACGAAAGATTCCGATTGCCTGACCTTACTGGGATTAATATTGAACTCTTCGGTAAAAATCCTGCTGAAGTATGCCAGGTTTGGCAGGCCGACTTCCAACGCAATCTGTGAGATGTTTAAATCTGAATTTTTCAATAAATTAATCGCTACATGGAGCCGATACTGGCGAATATATTTATTGACAGTGATATTTGTAAGCGCTGAGAATTTTCGATAGAGTTGCGTATGGCTCATACCAAGTTCACGACATAATTTTGCAATGTTAAACGAATCGTCATCAAGATGCTTGTCGATCACCTGTCCAACCTTGTATATAAATTGATCTTCAGGATTGCCGGACTCCTGAAGTTTTGTGGCTTCAAGATTTACTTGCTGGTACTTGGCTCGAAGTGTTTCCCTGAGATCCAGCAATTTTCGTAGTCTGACTAAAAGTTCCTCCTTATCAAAAGGTTTCAATAAATAGGCCTCTGCTCCCAACTGAAGTCCTTCAAGCTTTGCTTGGCGGTCGGCTTTTGCTGTGAGCATCAGAACGGGAATGTGGCTTGTTCTGAATTCCGATTTTACTTTTTTTAGAAATTCAAACCCATCCATTTTGGGCATCATCACATCGCTGAGGATGATGTCCGGTATAAATTCAACAGCTTTATTAAAACCAGCAATTCCGTCATTTGCTTCAATAATCCGATACTGACCTTTGACTATTTTTTTCAGATAATTTACGATGTCCGGATGATCATCTATGATCAATAACAATGGTAGTTCATCTGCAAATTCATCCTGCCCGGCATCTTCATTATAAAGTAATTTATCAATATTTTTTTCTGGTTCGATAGATTGAATAGGTGCATCATTTTTCACAGGCAGGCAAACTGTAAATGTTGAACCTACACCAGAAGTACTACAAAGCTGCAAGGTGCCATTCATCAGGCTCACAAATTCTTTGACTATGGTTAATCCAATGCCATTTCCTTCCTGGTAACTGTCTTCCTTACCCTGATAAAACCTTTGAAAAATCTTTTCCTTTTCTGTCTCATTGATTCCAATACCTGTATCTCTTACCTGAATTAAAAGATGATCTTCATTTTCCATGCTTGCTGCTATGCTTACCTCCCCACCCTTAGGGGTAAATTTGATGGCATTACCAACAAGATTTGTAACGATGGCCTCCAGTTTATCCTGATCAAAATCCATCAATAGTTCCTCCAGATGGAAATCAATAGCAAACGTCAATCCTTTCGATTCGGCTTTCGAATGAAAGGATTCGACCAAGTATCGTAAAAACTCCAGGACATCCGCCTGAATGTAATGCGTGTGCATGGTATTTGAATCGATTTTGGCCAGGTTGAGAATTTGATTCACCAGATTTAAAAGCTTTCTGCTTTGATTTTTGATCTGGTCGAGCGACTTAACTGTTTCACCATCTTTACTTTTTATTTCTCCAACAAGTCCGGAAATCAGGGTGATTGGTGTTCTGAATTCATGTGTGATGTTGGTAAATAGCTGGTTTTTTGCTTCATCCAATTCCTGTAACCTGAAGGTTTCAGCAATTTGATATTTATTTCTTTCCGTTAAGTAACTAATGATAAAAAACATCATGGCAGCAGACATCCAGATGGTGTTGATAATAAAAAAAGTGAAATTAATTTGAGGTGTGATATCGGGATGCGGCGTCAGGTAGGGATTTAAAACTGCCAGGGCCAGTATCGTTACTACGTACAGGGAAAAAAGTAAGAAAGCCACTTTCACACTTTTCATTAGAATGGAAGACATTACACACGTCAGGCCCACAAAAACCAACCCCGCTGAATAAGTATATCCTCCGAATATCAACATGAACACAAAGGCGGTGAGAATTACAACTCCAAGAAAAATGGACTGATAAAAATCGAAATTGTGCAGTTTGAATAAAGGCAATTCTATACTGTAAAAAAGTAATAAGACCATACCAAAATGACCAATGATATCAGCATTAATGAAATAGGCCAGAACAGTCAGCACGGTCACTGATATTACCGATCCGATCGTCCAGTTAAATGCTACACGCTTTCGCATCATTTCTATTTGAGAAAGCGCAGGATCAGCAATAAACTGATCCAATTTGTTATTTACGGTTATCTGGAAAGATATCATGATCACAGCATTTGTGAACGTCAGGGTCAGCCGGATTTCAGTAAGTTACAATAATAAGATGAAAATCAGGATTGGGAAGCCTGCTTTTTATTGACGACCCTTTTTCCTGTTATCCAATCAGGAGGACTATCAACTTAGAATTCTGCAAACAACGAAGTCTAGTTACAATGATTTGGCTTAGCAATTGATAAATCGTGGTGAGGAAAGAAAAGCTCGCGAGGTAGTCGAATTTGTATATTCGAAACTTCATGGGGAAAACAAGCAAACTGATTTGGCATCATTGCAAGCGGCAGAATTGTTATTTAGATTAGATGAAAAAGAGGGGGCAGAAAAACTTGCGAATAACATATTTATTAATTCAAGTCAAATAGTGAAATATCTAAATGATCACCATGAGTTGAATTCAAATAATGCTCAAATTCATTTATATATATTAAAACAATTGCAAAGGATAGCCACCAAATATCAATATGCTGAACTGGCAGAAAAATGTTCCGTAACATTTGATCTTTATTTTCCAT
>JAHEMV010000412.1 GCA_024643455.1 Cytophagales bacterium | reverse complement strand
TGTCTTAATTTGGGTCTTATTCTATGAATCTATTTTGCATTTACTTTCATTCATTCTGATTTTCGAATTTGATACATTAGATAAAAACCTAATCCGAAAATTAATGGAACAGGAGCAGCGTGTCGCAGAGAGGAAACCCATCCAATTGAAGCACTAAATACAATAAAGTCGGTTAATGGGACCAATGCTCCAATTAACATTATTAATCCTAGAGCTTTTAGTTGATTAGAAAGTGCGAGTAATGTTATCATAGATCCAATAGCTAATTGTCTTATTCCCATAGCCAGTGCCATGGGTTCCTTAAGTGTGTCTATATCTTTAATATCAAATAAAACGCCTGCTGAATTTGGTAAAAGTAGAATCAGTAATCCTGAAACAACTAGAAATACACCAGGAAACAGACATAGATATTTGGCGATTTTAATTCCTTTTGTAATAGTCATATTTAAGATCTTTATTTTTAGCTTGTTGTATAATAATACTTCATAATTATAAAAAATATTTTTCATTTGCTTCTAATCTGGGTATTTGAATTTTCTCAAGACATCTGGTGGTTCAATGAATTCCGGTGAAGGTGGTTTTGGTAAGGTGGAATTTGCAAGGGCCACCGTTCTACGATCAATAATAAAGTATGAAATTATTGAGAGGTTCGTTTATTTTGAAGTTGCGGTAATTGTATATTGCATATTACATGTCTGAAGAGATAAAGAAATATGATTTCAGGGAGGGGCTCTCCGTTGAATTTGAGATTGTGAGCATGAAGCATCTTTATACTACCAAAAGAGACATTCTAATCAATCCACATCGGGCTGGCTTTTATCACATTCTTTGGTTCTTCAAGGGTCAGACAACACATCTGGTCGACTTCAATCCCATAGAGATCAAACCGAATACAATCCTGTTTTTGAATAAAAACACCGTTCATCATTTCAGCACTGAAGGGAATTTTGACGGATACGTAATTCTTTTCACCGATAATTTCTTTTGTAAAACTGTTCAGGACACAAAATTTCTTCATAGCACCATTCTTTATAACGATCTGCTCTCTGTATCGCGGATTCAGTTGAAGGAACAGGTCCAGATATTCAGGGAAGTTTTTCAGCTGATGAGCGAGGAATTTGAATCCGATAATGACATGTTCCAGGCTGATATTCTACGAAACTTGCTTCACAGTTTTTTACTATTTTCAGAAAGAGAAAGGCGAAAACAGGACTTCACTGAGATTAAAAAGGATTCCAATTTTGAAATTGTGATGCGATTCAGGGATTTACTGGAAGCCGAATTCCGGAACCAGAAACAGGCAAATTCTTTCGCACAGGATCTGGCAATCACTCTAAATCTTCTCAATCAGGCTACAATTAAAGCAATGGGTAAAACACCCAAGGAGATGATTGATGACAGAGTGATGCTTGAAGCGAAAAGATTGCTGGTATATACGAACAGAAGTGTTAAGAATATTGGTTTTGAATTAGGCTTTGATGAACCAACCAATTTCATCAAGTACTTTCGGCGGAATTCAGGGTTGACACCTATGGAGTTCAGGAATAAATTCTTGTCTTTTTGAGCCTGTGAGAATTACCTCAGGTCTAATCTCTTCAGATTAAAAGTATCATCGTTTTGAACAATTCTATCTTTACTTAAGAGATATTATATCGGTACTTTGAGTTTAAAATTGATTCGATATGAAAGATAAGGTACTAATGTCAGTTATTTTGCTTTTGTTCTGTGCAGGATTTCTTTCCGCTCAGAATGGAACCATGATTTATATCAATCCTGCAACGGGCGATGACACAAACACTGGAACTAAGGATCAACCACTTCGAACGATCCCTGCAGCCGCCGATGCAGTTAATGAGAGTAATGGGGACGAGCCGGTAACCATCGTTCTTTCTCCCGGAATATATTCAATGGATAGGACCGCCTTGTTTCAACCCCCTAATCGGAATTTTACAAAAGAGGCCCGCCTGACCATTCGGGCTGAAATACTACCTGATGATGAAGAGTGGAATGCGGGGAGTATGCCTACCATCATACATACAATGCCGTTATCTGAAAACTGGAACGGAAGAAAGGATCCATTTGGCGGTGTTGCATACGGGATGCAGGTTGAAACCAGCCATGTAACCATTCAGGGGCTTAAAATCCTGGGGATTCCGGTTGTTGAACATCCTCTGGAAGGTTATATTCAGCGTATTTACCCTATTGGCAGAATGAATCCAGAATTAGATGATTTAGAAATTTCCCAATGCTTGTTTGCTGGGGACGAAGTCACTAATCCCAATCACTTGCCCATTCTTGCTAATGGAACAGGTATAGCTGTTGACCATTGCATCTTTTATAAGGTAAAGCAGGCTATTGTCTATTGGTCAAGAAACAGTACCGGGCATTCGATGCGAAATAGTCTGATCTATGGCAATTATGGATGTGGAATCTGGACATCAGCAATTGCCAATGATTTTGAATTTGATAATAATGTTATTGCTAACGGTAATTATGTTTGGATAAGCCAGACATCAAGAGACCGTGGCCAGCAGGAGGTGGGAAATGCTTCATCCTCAGACCCTATCCTTTATAAAGTGAAAAATAGTTTATTCGCAGGAAATGAAAAATATGTTGGATCTGGTGGGGGTCCAGCTCTGAATTTCCGGGATGTAGAGCCTGTAATGCTTGAACTGATTAACACTGAAATAACTGAAACTCCCATTGAACTGGAATTTGACCAGACCAAAAAAAATTATTTACATCCCATTGAGGGAAGCGAAGCTGCAAAAATGGGTGTTGGTTTTTTTAAAAAGTAAGCAGTTAACCATACGTGGAGATCTTCACAATTAATTCGGTAACATGAAAATATTCTCGGTAATATCTATCTGTTTTTTACTCGCAGTTATTGAGATCAACCTTAGTGGACAAAATTCTTCCGGCTGGATGGGTGAGAACCGTAACGGAACGGCAGACGGATTTAATGTTCCGGATAATTGGCCCGATCAATTAAAGAAAGCGTGGGAGTTAAAGGTAGGAGAAGGAGATTCCTCTCCAGTTCTATCAAATGGCAGAATTTACCTTCATGTAAAACGTGAGAAAGGTGAAACGGCACTTTGTATTGATGCTGGCAATGGGAACGAGATATGGAGTACCATTTTAAATGAAGCACCCGTTGTTACCGGTCCGGCTGCCGGACACCCGGGCCCCAGAAGCACCCCTTTTTTAGCTGGCGGCAGACTTTTTACACTAGGCGCCGGTGGTATTGTGAATTGCCTTGATATTGAAACCGGTAAAATTATTTGGTATAATAACTCCTATAAAGAAGTCCCTCCATTTTTTACGGGTTCATCACCACTGGTTTTAGACAATATGTGTATTGTTCAGTTGGGAGGGCAGAATAACGGCGTCGTTGTGGCATTTGATGCAAATTCAGGCAAAGAATTATGGAAATTGGAGAATGTTCCTTGTACCTATTCCTCACCTGTTTTAATGAGAACTTATGATCAATTACTTTTGGTTCAATCAGAAACTGATTTACTCGGAGTATCTACAAGGGGTGAGCTTCTCTGGGATATAGCCACTCCAATACAGGGCCGTTCGACCAATTCTCCTACACCGATATACAGTGATAACATACTTATCATAACCGGACAAGGTAGTGGTACCAAAGCCTATAACCTGACTAAAAACGGTTCAGAATGGGAGAAATCGCTCATTTGGTCAAACACAGAACTGGGGACCTCATTTAACACTCCTCTGATAAAAGATGGTTATATCTATGGCCACGAGGAAAGGCTTGGAAAGATCTTCTGTTTAAATCTTAAGAACGGAGAAAAACAGTGGATGGAGGAAACAACCCTCAACAGGTTTGCTTCAATTCTGGATCTGGGTGCTGTTCTTGTTTCACTTTCGGCAAATGGGGATTTAATTGCATTTGAAGCCAATGGTGAACAGTATGTCGAGATCGCTAAATATGAGGTTACTGAGAATGAAGTGTATGCCCATCCCTTATTCGTAAAGGATAATATATTCATAAAAGACAAAGAATTGTTAACCTGCTGGTCCATAAAATGATATTGCAGTTAGAAGAGCTAATTGATTTTCTGGAAGAAAGTAAGACCCAGTATCTGGCTACAGTTGGTCTGGATGGGAAACCCAGGGTGAGACCATTCCAGTTCATGCTTGCAGCAAAGGGCAGGCTCTATTTTTGCACATCAAACCGCAAGGTGGTGTTTAAGGAGATTCAACAAGAGCCCTTTGTGGAATTATGTGCCTCAGGAAGCAACCTTTCCTGGATAAGGCTTAGAGGGAAGGCTGTTTTTTCCATGGATATTACTCTAAAACAGCTTATTCTGGAATTAAACCCTTTGGTTAAATCGATATACCTGACTCCTGATAATCCGGATTTTGAGATTTTCTATTTAGATATGCCTGAAGCAATAATCTCCGATTTATGTGGCAATCCTCCAAGGATTTATCAATAGAGTATACCACGAAGGTTTTTCCTATTGCGAATGATATCAACCACCACCAACATTGTTACATATGCCGGCCTGCTCTAAATGCAAAGATGAAAGTCAGATCGCAGAACAAATCACTAAAGTGGATGCAAGGTTCGTCAGCGGCATAAAGCATTTGGTAGCATTCACCGCTTATTTACATTGTTCTACGATTGAAGTTCTTATGTAACACAAGATTATTAGAGATATTCATAAATTACTCTTTACAGAAAGTCCTTAGTTTCCTACAAATCCTTCACCAAATCGAGGTTAGATATTTGTTTATATCTTAGAATTAGCCGAGCTAAAGGTTCAAACCTCTTGTCTACTTAGGAGGACTCCTATTAGATTTGATTGTACCTCCTGGAACAGGACCTTGAAAAGTGGCGATTCCCACCAACCTTTCACCCAAATCCTGGCAAGAAACTGGCGCCAAAGAAAAAACCACCTAGACCGACTGTTAAGAAAAGCTCCAGTGGAGCTTTTAAGGAGGGGCTTGATTGCAGGGCGGGAATGAAAAACCCTTCAAGGTATAACATCTTGAAGGGTTTCTGTGGGCCCAGCTGGGCTCGAATGCGACGCCCTGATTATTAGTAAGCAATCGGGATTTCCACAGGTTCAC
>JAHEMV010000411.1 GCA_024643455.1 Cytophagales bacterium | reverse complement strand
CGATCATGCAAGCTATGCCAATGCTGGCATCCCCTCCTTCTTTTTCTTCTCAGGCGATCACAAAGATCTCCATTCGCCCGGTGATGATGCCGATAAGATCGAATATGACAAGGCCGTAAAGCTTTCCAAACTTGCTTACCTGATTACCATGAAACTCGCCAACATGGATGAAGTGCCCGATTTCCTGGAATAGGGGAGGGTGGGTCTGGAAAATAATCCAATCAGAACCAGGCCCTTCGTGATTCCCTTTGGATAAGTTGCGCGAGGGTTGACAGGCATAGCTGGACTTTTAGGAGGTTTTTTTATCTATAATTATTTATGATATCTAAATCTACCCAATAAATATCTCCTTTTTCACCATCATGTCTGACAAAAAACAGGTAACTGCCGTCTGGAGATAAAAATGGACCATATTCATTTGCTTCGGTGTTAATTTGATTCCCCATCCTGACTGGTTCACTCCATATCTCGTTATTATTAAAACTAATATACAAATCAACATTATCTGCATCAGCTTCACGTGCTGATGTGAAAATCATATAACTTTCATCCGTTGCTATGCATGGATCTGCAGCATATCCAAAATTTATTGGACTTCCTACATTGTTTAATTTAGCATATTTTCCGTGCTCAGGCTTCATGAAATAAATATCAAATACTGCATATCCTCCCGGTCTATTTGATGCAAAGTAAGTAGTTCCATTTTCCGATTGACTGAAAAAAAATTCTGTGTATCCTGAATTTATTGGAGTATCCAATTTAATTGGTTCAGACCATCCATTTTTTAATTCGTTGACGTAAAACAAATCTCGAGTATTCTCTAAAGAATCTTTATCTCTATCGGAGGTGAAATATATTTTTTGACCGTCAAAAGACATAAATGGCTCATGATTATTAAAATTTTTCGAAAAACTTACTGTATCCGGCATAGTCCAACTCTTATTTAAATATTTGCAGTAAAGTATTTTTTGCGAAGTATAATCTTCATTTGTTATTGTGAAATAAAATGATTTCCCGCCTGGAGAAAATGCTCCACGCGCTTCAAATCTGTTATTAAGACATATAATTCCAGGGGCAAATATAATTGGCGTTTTCCCGGGAGGCGTCTGTCCAAAATAATCAATTGTTAATTGCTTGGATTGACAGCTACCTATGGTTAACAATAATACGATTAAGGGTATAAGAACATTTTTCATGGTTTTCAGTTTTAAAATATGTCGATGTGTAATCTTGCTTCACAAAATGGTTTACAACGGTTCGCCAATATGAGTCTTGTTAGCGTTTCGTGTTTATATATTCTGCGCGCTGTCTTCAAATTTTTTTTGTAATAGGGAGCGTACCAGCGCGCTGTTCATATAAAGCCATTTTGAAAAACGCTTTTTCCATCCCGGAATAATGATAGTTTTTCTATTTTTTTCTAACGCTTTTAAGGATTGTAATACAACGCTTTCCGGGGTCATCCATATAGAATCCGGCACAGCACTTCTGTCAAAATTTTTGAAGTCTCCGACCTCATGAAATTCTGTGCGAACGAATCCGGGACATAGGGCCTGGATCTTTATTCCCAGACCCCGTACTTCGAGTCTTAGGTTTTCAGAAAAAGTACACAGAAACGATTTGGTCGCATCATATAAAACATTGCCTGGTGTTAATATATAAGCACCTATTGAAGATACATTAATAAGGACGCCCTGTTTCCGTTTGCGCATAATTTGAAGTGCAGCATGGGTAAATTGTATGGATGCGGTCATATGCACATGAAGCATACGCATATCTTTTTCAATGGGCACGTCAGCGAAATAACCCTGTGTGGCAAATCCGGCATTATTTATTAATATATCAAGATTTGAAATTTGTTTAATAGTGTCTGCAACTTTGCCTATGTCTTCGACAAGAGCAAGATCAGCCGGGATTATTTCACACTGAATTGAATATTCCGATTCAAGTCTAGTTGCAATATCCTGAAGTCGTTCCTTTCGTCTTGCAATCAAAACCAAATCAAATCCGTGTGCTGCAAGCTTATTAGCGAAAGTTAATCCTATTCCTGCAGAAGCTCCCGTTATTACAGCCGTTCCAGGGTTTTTGTAATTCAAAAAAACAGTTTCTTCCTTTAAATCTGTTAAATTCTTTCGTTTCATTATCGTGGAGTCTGCAGGTTAATTTAGCAATTTTGTTTAGCAAGGCATTCAGTGGCAATTATAAAATACCGGGAGTGCGCAGTACAAAGGGATTTTAATCGACCGCAAGGGAGAATTGGACTGAAGTTCCGCGTGGATGACCCGGTTGCCTTGACTATTGGATTCCGTGTTTATAATTAAAATATTAGTGGGACCAGTCTCTTGGTCCTTTTCCTGTAATCTTGGTATTTCTGTCCCATTTGCTTAATCATGAATTTTTCCTCTACCGATATTCGATAAATATATCCAATAAATACAGGAACAATCATGAGTATTATAGACAACCAATTAGATAATGCGGTAGATATCCCAAGAAAAATAATCAATTGTCCTAAATAGCCAGGATGTCTAATCCTTTTATATAACCCATTTTCAATTAGCTCATGATCCTCAATTTTTGTCACCGTATACGTGAATTGTTGCTTAAGTGTCATGATTGCGCTTACTCTTATCGTTAATCCTATTATTGTCAATATGGATCCGATTAGAAAAAGGGTATCCCAATGATAAATCCTGCCTATTTTTGTTGCGCCTATAATAAAAGAAAGCCAATATCCTAAGGAAATAGAAATAATAAGAATCCAGATACTTAATCTATCACCAGTTTTAATGACGCTTCTTTTATTCCTTTGTCTCATACCCATATAAAGCTCAAAGAATCCATACAAGAATGAGAAAGCGGCAATTATTAACACCTTTATATTCATGGTTTCTGTTAAATTTCAAGCCGTGTCCAAAGTTTGAGGGTATGGTGTCGTGCGAGATTTCGAAACTACTTTCCTGTCAGTTTACACCTGCATATATTCCCAGCCACAAACCCTCCCAAACCGTTAAAACCCGCATGCACTGAACTATGTGTTGTGCATTCATATATTTTATAAGTCATTGAATATTATATTCTTTTGAATAAATATTAACAGGTTTTTACTTTCATTATTATCACTTTCCAGCCATAAGAGCAATACGTTAGTTTATCAAATTATTAATGGTTACTCAGCCTGACGCACAATGCATCGTTAAACGTAGTTCCGTTACTAAGGGTGCAGTCTGCTGAGCTTGATTGTGTAGTCGTGTGAGCCTGAAAGTGCGGAATAAAATTGCGTTTAACGGCATGTTCTGACATGTTCAAAAATTGTTGATACAAGTTAAGACCTTAATTTCAATTATTCTGTGGGTTTTAAATGCGATTTTGTTTAGCGCAGCATTCAGGCACAATCTTTTTTAATGGGAGAGCTGCGAAGCAGGGGGCAGATTAACGGAGGCCATTGACATTTTAGCATATGCTCAATGGCGTTTTCTTTTCATCGATTTTTCTTAGGTAGTCCATTTCTTTTCACAATTAGCCAGATACTAAGTGAAAGTTCTGCAATAGCCATGGTTAACATGATAATTGCCATCAATGATTTAGGTAGATGAAGATCCACAAAAAATACAATGTAGGTAAACGATGCAAGCATCAATAATACACCAAGACTTTTCGGGATATATCCTGACTTGAGGACTGAATAACCAAGTACAAAGATGTGTAAGGCAAAAAATATGTATCCAACAAGTTTTATGGATGCATAACTGTACGCATCGATGATATGGAATGCCAAAGCAACCAACCCAATCACCAAAATAAAAGCGTAAAGCAGCCTGAGAACGGATGTAAGCGTCGCAAGATTCTTATTTGCGGGCTTTAGTACAACATAAAGCGCAAGACTAATAATAGTATCAAGCATAAGCACGAGTAGATAACCCCCAACAGCAAAACCAAACAACCTCCCGTTAGCCTCAATTTCATTGGATAATGCTTCAGTATCTCCAGGAACCACAAAATTGGCTAATAGAAAATCATCAACTAAGGTAACAATGAAAACCGAGGTTATAAACGCAATCCCTACAACCATCGCAGCTTTGCTTGGTGATAAATTAAGGATACAGTTTTTCATAGGTTATCTCTTCTTCTCAGGTATTTCTTCAATCAATATCTGTTTTTATTTACCTTGGCTTTCATTTTTGGTTTTGATATAATGCCATAGAACGGTTGGTATAAAATACGTTATTATGCTTTTATACCGTGTGATGAGATTCGAATATAATTTGTATTTGTCCCATTTAGAATTATCACTATTACTACTACAGCGATGAGATGTAGGTAAATTGTTTTGGCGTTAAAAAAGGTTCTAAATTTCTGATGGTTGCGTTGTAGGCTTCAATGGGAGCATTTTGCTTGAAACCTCCCAGCATGATACTTTGCTCGAGTTGGGTAAGAGATGGTATTATGTACTTGAACCACTTGAAAAATTGTGCAGGAGTTAGTATTGCAAGAATTTGACCTTGCCATCCAAGAATCTCCTGGTCCGAAAAATGTTCCCAAATCACTTTGTTCATTTCCATTTCTTCTTCGCTCATATGACGGAAATACTCTTTAATAAAGTGGTTGATTTTAGTGTAAGCTATATTTAGATGCATCTCATTGGGCGAGTCAACCAATGCAAGTATTGCAGCATTCATTTCACGCTCCAATCTTTGCATTTCAATGTGATCTTCATGATTGTGTTGGGTACAACCTGGCACCTTAGTTTCTAGTGGTGGTAAAACAAAATCTTCTTCTGCATTCAAATGTAATTCCAATAACTCCGAAAGATCATCTGTTATTTCTTTACATACCCTCAAAGCATCTGTATCATTAAAAATTAATGAACCAACTTTAAATGAGAGCTGCCCTAATCCGTACCTAATCCCTTTGTGCGGAAATCCATAAATGTTTACTCTTTGATTCATTTTCTATAAGTTTTAAATGTAATTAATTGCATGATGCAGTTTTTTTTATTTTAATTGCTCATGACAGGCGGTATGGAGTTTACGTACTGTTATGAGCTTTTTGACTTCTCAGAATCTTGACAATACGCTTATATATTTGTTCCGATATCGTCCAGTTATTTT
>JAHEMV010000410.1 GCA_024643455.1 Cytophagales bacterium | reverse complement strand
AATCCGGGTTTAAAGCCTTTTATTTGGACCTGAAATATACCGACCCCAATGGTGAAAAATTTGTGGAAAGCACACGGATGTATGTTGCAGATAGCACGCACGTTTTCGTGCATTAGCGGTAATTTTTTTGTATTTTAAATCAGATTTATTAACGAAACACATATGAAAATGAATTCATGGAAATTGCTGCTATTTTGCGGCATTCCAATGATTTTTTTATTTTCCTGCATCTCTAAAGAAGAGATTTCTGTACTGAAATACTACGATTATGATTTTACGCTTCCATTGGAAGATTCTGTAAAGCTGATTGCTGATTCTGCCGGATATAGCCTTTACTCAACAATTTTCACAAGCGCTCACAATAAAAAAGTGACTGGGTTGCTATCCATTCCTGAAAAGGCCACAGAACCCTTGGCAGTGGTAATATTGCTGCATGGCCTTGGTGATCGCAAGACCGTGGATTACATCCAGTCGGGTCATGACTTTTTTATTAAAAATGGCTTTGCCGTCATGCGTATCGATATCGCCAATCATGGGGATCGGAAAGAACACGACTATGAATTTGAACTTACCAATGGATATCGGTACTGGACGAGAGACATCATCACACAAACCGTATTTGATCTTCGAAGAACAATTGATTTTATCCAGACAAGACCAGAAATCGACTCAAATCGAATTGGTTATTTTGGCATCAGCCTTGGCGGCATCATTGGAACAATTTTCTGTAGTGTCGACGATCGGGTAAAAGTACCGGTAATTGCCCTCGCCGGAGGAAATTTAAGCCTAATGTTTGGTGTTGATGCTTTGAAAGATGACACTAAAGACTTTTTCAGCATCATCGACCCAATCAATTTTGTTACGAAAATTAGCCCCAGACCTATATTGATGATCAACGCAGAAAATGACGAAGTGATCAATCCGATCACCAGCAAGCTCCTGTTCAGAAAAGCAAAAGAACCCAAGAAAATAATCTGGTATCAATCAAAACACCGGGACTTACCGATAGATAAAGCATATCCCGAAGGAGTCAAGTGGTTTCAACAGTATTTATAAGTCTAGTTCATGAGTAAATATATTTCAGTGTCCCTATTAATTTTTCTACTCGCTGGCTCATTAGCATTTTCACAAACTAGTTTGCCAGCTCCAAAAAACGGGAAGGTTTATGTCATTGCCCACCGTGGAGCACACAACGGACTGCCTGAAAATTCACTTGCTGCTTATCAAAAAGCCATTGACTTAGGGTGTGATTTTGTGGAAATTGATGTCCGGACAACTAAGGATAATCAATTTGTCAGCGTGCACAATTCGACTATTGATGCCTATGTCGATGGAAAATCAGGGAAAGTCAGAGATCTTACTCTTGCTGAGTTGAAAGCCCTTGACATTGGCAAGCGCATTGGAAAAGAATGGGAAAATACCCGGATCCCCACTTTCGAAGAAATACTAAATTTGTGTCATGGGAAAATTGGTATTTACCTGGATTTGAAAGATGCTGACCCTCAGGCGCTGATCGAAATCATCAGTAAATACCATATGGAAAAAAACATTGTCTGGTATATTTCTGCCTCTTTTCACAAGGCCATTATGGAAGTGAAAGTGAATTGCCCGGATTGTATTGTAATGCCCGATCCTGGAGCCGAAACCAATATTAAAAAAGTAGCCGTGGCCTATCAACCGCAGGTTATCGCCAGCGACATGGGACATTTATCAAAAAGTTTTGTAGAAAAAGCACATGAAAACCATGCGATGGTTTTTGTTGATGATGATGAAGATGATCCTGCCAAATGGGAAGAAGAATGGCAAAAAATTATAAATTGGGAAACCGATGGTATCCAGACCAATCAACCAGAATTATTAATCCATTATTTAAAATCAAATAGTAAACTATAATTTGAACATATGGGATTTTTAAAAACGACAGGACGCATTTTTTATATCCTGATACTGGCATTGCTAATTCTCCTAGGCATACTATTCATTATCTATTTTGGCCCTTCAATCTGGAAGAAATGGGTTACCTACCCAAGACTTGAAAAGGAACGCGCCGAATTGTGGTTAAAGTTTAAAAAACCACCATCTGTTATTCCTGCAGTTTCACATAAAGGTGTAATGCATTCGCATACCTATTGGTCTCATGACAGTGGTGGCTTACTCCCCGTAATCCTGGAAGGGGCAAAAAAAGCTAAACTTGAGTTTATCTTTTTGTCGGATCATCCGCATGAAAAATTGGATTCATTCCCAAGAAGTTATCATGGTATTTTTGATGGAATTATAATCGAAGCGGGCACCGAGACCAGCAATGGGTTAATGGTTCAACCATTTGATAGCACTGTCCTGGATTGGAATTTGCCTTTTGATGAAATAATTCATGACATTGTCACAAACGGAGGACTCGTGACCTATGTCCATACAGAAAAGGAACACCCATGGGGAAATCCTGATTACCAGGCCATGGAAATTTATAATATTCACACCGATCTGATAGACGAGGATGGCATTCTCCCTTTCATCATCAACAGCACTATTAATGGCAAAGAATACCGTCATTGGGGTTTCAGGGAATTGTATAATGATCAAACTGCTATTTGGGCAAGGTGGGATTCACTAAATCAACATCGTAGAATCGTAGGAATAGGTGCTGTTGATGCGCATAATAACAACAGTTTTAAGGCGCGCTATTTGAACGACGGCCAGGTAGAATGGATTGGCCCTAATAATGATCCGTTATCCATCAAAAAGCCAGGATTGCTGGAAAAAATTCTTTTAGGTGAGCCTGATAAATTTGGCTGGGCCTTCAGATGGGAGATGGACCCATACTTCAATTCATTCAACCATGTCAATGATTATGTGTTTTGTGATACATTTTCCAATGTAAATATTAAGGATAATATCATAAAAGGCCATGTTTTTGTTTCATTTGAAAGTCTTGCGGAGGCGGATGGGTTTCAATATTTTTCAACAGATAGTCAAAACAAAGTTACTGGTATACTTGGTGATTCTGTAGCGATAGACGATGCGGGTTTTCTGAAGGCACTTTCACCTTTTCCTGTCAAATTTCAATTATTTAATTCCGGAAAAATAATTGACGAAATGGAAGGAAGTTATGATTATGAATTTAACCTTGAAAGGAAACCAGGGAATTACAGATTAGTTGCAAGTCTCTGGTTAGACGATAAATGGATCCCCTGGATTCTAACTAACCCAATTTTTGTTTATTAAAACTATTAATACTTAAAATCCATATAACACTATTGAAAAATAAAAAGATCCGTATTATCAGGAAAGTTGTTAGGACCTTTTTTGTCAGTCTCATTTCGTTGGCAATTATTGGTTATTTTTACCTCATATATCCTTTTTGGGGCTATCCTTTTAATAAACAGCGACATGGGAATCCCCCATTAACTCCTACCTGGGCATTGGAGTGTTGGCTTTGGGAAGATGATGTCAATACGGCTGAATTTGTCGATGAGATGCTTAGGGGTTATGCACAAAATGACATCCCCGTCCGGACAATCCTTATTGACAGCCCATGGAGCTACCGATACAACGATTTCGATATTGATACAACATTATATCCTAATCCAGATCAATGGTTTCCCAAACTGCAGGAAAACGGATACAGGGTTATTTTGTGGATGACATCGATGGTGAATAGTTATAACAAAGGTCTGAAATTGGAGGATTCACCATTATGGTATGAAGAAGCAAGAAAAAATGGTTTTTTGGTTGCAGATGGAAGTCAAAATAAATGGTGGAAAGGTAAGGGAGGATTTATAGATTACAGCAACCCCGAGGCGGTGCTTTGGTGGCAAAGTATGCAACAACGGGTATTCGATCTTGGTATTGACGGCTGGAAACTGGATGGCACAGCAACACTTTTTTGGAGCAATCTCGGCCCCATTCCTTTATTTTACAAAGAAGCAAGCTCAGGTTTGATGACCACACGGACCTATATGGACCACTATTATCGCGATGAATACAAACACGGGTTAACTCAAAATCCGGAATTTGTCACGTTGTCCAGGGCTATGGATCGCGGTTTTCATCCGGAAGGGTTTGCCCCAATCGATGCGGCACCAGTCACCTGGGTTGGTGATCAGGAACACAAATGGGTCACCGATGAAATGCTTGCAGAAAACCCAGAGGAAAACGTTGATATTGCCTTAAAAGGAGTGCAGGGCTTTGAATCCGCCATCGAAAGTATTTTGAAAAGTGCTCAACTTGGTTATAATATTATTGGTTCAGACATCGCCGGTTTTTCAGGCAGCACCATTCCGCCAAGACTTTATATTCGATGGACGCAATTCTCCACTTTTTGTGGATTATTTTTAAATGGTGGCCACGGTGAACGGCGCTTATGGGAAAGAAGTCAGGAAGAATTGGAAATTATTCGTAAGTTTTCCTGGCTACACACCGAACTCGTCCCATATATGTACCATTATGTAGTTACTGGCCACGAAGGAGGCAAAACATTACAAACTCGGATCGATGGTAAATACCATTATATGTTTGGTGATAATATCCTTATTGCTCCAATTTATAAAGATGAATTAAAAAATGAAGTTCATCTACCAGAAGGGAAATGGAGGTACTGGTTTGACGATAAGGAAGTAATTGAAGGACCCGTCACTTTTGAACACGAATATCCTCTTGATGAATATCCGGTGTATATTAAGGAAGGCTCAATCATTCCAATGGAAATTAAACGATCTTATACCGATATTGGGAAATCCGAGGATGAAGGTTTCTTAACATTTTTGATTTACCCTGATCATAAAAAGGAATTATTTGAAGTGTACAGGGAAAAAGGGAATAGCACTGTAGTATCGTATGAAAAAAGTGACCATGATATTTCCATACAAATTGAAGGTGAGAAATGTCCCCATGTCATACAAATCGCTCTTCTTCAGAAACCATTTCTTGTTGAACTTGATGGCAAGAAGTTGAATGAGGGGAAAGAATATTCGTATGATGAAGAATTAAAAAAGCTTCGTATACAAACATCTCTTTACGAAAATGGTCAGTATCTAATCAATTTATAAATCCATGATTTTAACAGCATTTTTATCTGGCTATTTCCAAAGAATCTTTAAACCTTTCCTAATTTGTTTATTGGTTCTTT
>JAHEMV010000409.1 GCA_024643455.1 Cytophagales bacterium | reverse complement strand
TGCAAAGACAATTCCAATTGTTTTCAGGATCGTATCCTATCGAAGAATTTAATGATTTTCAATCTTTTATTGATTTGGTTATGGATACCCAACAAAAATCAGTTATCATTTTAAATCCTAATTAGATGAAAAATAAACCACTTTTTATTATTGCATTTAGTTTGATTGCTACAAGTTTAATTGCTCAGGACTACTCCAAGGATTGGGGAAGAATATCGCAGAAAGAAGCAGATATGAAAACGTATGAAAAAGATGATAAAGCCAATGCTGTAGTTTTATATGACATTGGGGAATCTGAATTTATAGATTCTGATAATGGATATAATATTCAATTTACGCATGCAAAAAAAATAAAAGTGTTGAGTCAGGCTGGTGTGGATCAAGCGGAAATAAAAATACCTTATTATGTCGATGGATTTGGGAAAACAGAAATTGTTCAAAAAATAGAAGCCTATAGTTACAATTTTGAAAATGGGCAATTGAATAAAAAACCACTAGATGAAAGTACTATTTATGACGAAATAATAAATGAACAATGGAGAGTCAAAAAATTTGTAATGCCGGATGTAAAGGAAGGTACGATTATCGAATATAGAATAGTATTGGAAACTCCATTTCATTTCAATCTTCCAGACTGGACATTCCAAGACAAAATACCAACCATTTATAGCAAATACACTGTAAAAATGATTCCATTTTATGAATATATCTTTATTGCTCAAGGAATCAGCAAGTTTACTTATTATAATGCAGAAGTTGCTTCAGGACTAAATCGAAGATTGGGAGCAATAGAATTTAAAGATATGATTTACACTTATGTCATGGAAAATGTTCCTGCATTTTATGATGAAGCATACATCACTTCAAGTGATGACTATTTAATTAAAATGGACTTCCAATTATCAAAATTCCACAGTCCAAATGGATCAAATAACGATATAATAACCACCTGGGAAAAACTTAACGAATCATTATTGAAACATCCGGATTTTGGCAAATACATTAAAAAGAGTTCAAAATTGGCTGAAAGTATTAGAGAAGAGGAAGTTACTTTAGATCACAATGATGACAATCTTAGGGTAAAAAGTATTGTTAACTATGTTAAATCATCCTTTAGTTGGAATGGTTATTATTCAAAATATGCATCCAAAGGTCCAAAAGAGTTAATTACCGAAAAAACAGGCAATTCGGCAGATATCAATTTATTTCTTATTTCATTGCTTGAGGCTGCTGGAATAAATGCCCAACCTGTAATTATAAGTACCAGAAATCATGGCAAAATCCAGACGGATTATCCATTTAGTCATTATTTCAACGATGTAATCGTTTTGGTAAACTTGGACGGTGAATCATTTCTAACGGATGCAACAGAGCCACATATAGCATATAATAGACTTCCACCGTTATGCATCAATGAAAAAGGCCTGGTAGTAAAGGAAGGTGAAATAAGCTGGGTAGACCTCAATACCAATATTATGTCAATTAACAATAAAAACATTAATATAGAATTGAATTTAGACGAACTGACCTCAAAGGTTTACGTTGTAAATCAAACAACTGAATTTGAATCGTTAGATTACAAGGACAGTTACAATGATGATACAGTAAAGTTGGAAACATATCTACTTAAAAAAGGATTTAACCAACTTTCAAGAATGAAAACAATAAACTTTGACGAACAAGAGAAGCCATACATTATGGCATATGAAGGAAAAACACAAATTGAAGTCATAGATGATAAGCTATTAATTTATCCTTTCTTAGGTTTTCCAATTAAGGAAAATAAGCTAACACAAAAGTCCAGATCCTACCCAGTAGATTTTATTTATCCAACATCAGAAACGTTTAATTCAAAAATAAATATCCCTGAAAATTATGTTGTCCTGGAGTTTCCTGAAAAAGTAGAAATAAAAAATGACCTGGCCGATATCATATTGCAATACAGCATGAAGGATAATATTATTAGTGTTGAGGGAGAGTATACATTTAAACATTCAATATATAATGCAAACGAATACGCTCGTATCAAATATTATATGGATACGATTGTGAAAAAGTTTAACACACAAATTGTTCTGGCAAAAAGTGACCAAATCTGATCATAGTAAAAAATTAGTTAATTAGTCGCTTTACTTACTTATGAAACTTTAAAACATACATCAATAGATCCTTATTAAATTTTAATCATTTCTTTTTTAACTTCGTAGCCTAAAATAAATATCAATATGAAAAAAATAATTTTTAAAACTTTGTCAGTAGTACTTTTTAGTATAGTACTATTTTCATGTACATCTAGAACGCCTAAAGATTTGCTAAAGGAATCGATCATACCAAAACCGGTTTCTGTAGTAGCAACTAATAGCTCATTTGTACTTTCTGAAACAACGGCGATTTATTATCAGTCATCTTCTGAGGAACTGAAGGATATTGGTAATTATCTAGCTGAAATTTTTAATCCTTCTACCGGATATAATATTCAGGTTCAAAGTACAGATCAATCTCCAGGTAAAGGAAATATTTATTTGGAACTTTCAGAGCAAGCTGATATGAATGACGAAGGGTATACGATCAACATCACAGAAGATTTACTTACTATTTCCGGAAAACCTGAAGGCATTTTCAGAGGTGTTCAAACATTACGACAACTGTTGCCTGCTAAAATAGAAGACAAATCCATTCAGGAGGGACCATGGGAAATTGCCACGGGTACAATCACAGATAAGCCTAGCTATGGTTATAGAGGCGCCATGCTTGATGTAGCAAGACATTTTTTTACAGTAGATGAAGTTAAACGATATATTGATCTTTTGGCTATTTATAAATTAAATACACTACACCTTCACCTTTCTGATGATCAGGGATGGCGCATAGAAATAAAATCATGGCCAAACCTGACAACTTATGGAGGAAGCACTGAAGTTGGTGGTGAAAGTGGCGGATTCTACACACAGGATCAATATAAGGAATTAGTAAGCTATGCTCAGGGACGGTTTATAACCATTATTCCAGAAATCGATATGCCTGGTCATACCAATGCTGCATTGGCATCTTATGCTGAGTTAAATTGCGATGGAAAAGCCAGAGAATTGTACACTGAAACGGAAGTAGGCTTCAGTACATTATGCACGGATAAAGAAATCACCTATCAGTTTATTGATGATGTAGTACGTGAATTGGCGGAAATTACTCCTGGGCCTTATATCCATATTGGAGGAGATGAATCTCATGTAACGCCTTTAGAAGATTATATTCCTTTTGTCAATCGTGTTCAGGAAATTGTTGTGAAACATGGTAAAAAAGTATTAGGATGGGATGAGATTGCCTTGAGTACCCTTGTTCAGGATGCAGTCGTGCAATATTGGGCAAAAGCAGAGAATGCGCAAAAAGGAGTTGAACAAGGCGCTAAGGTGTTGATTTCTCCTGCCATTAAGACCTATCTCGACATGCAATACGATTCAACAACCAAGTGGGGATTGCATTGGGCCGCCTATATTGAGGTAGACGATGCATACAATTGGGATCCAGCAGAACTTGCGCCAGGTGTTGTAAAAGAAAATATTTTAGGAGTAGAGTCTCCAATGTGGTCTGAGACCCTAACGAATATTAAGGAAGTTGAATACATGGCTTTCCCTAGAATTTTGTGTAATGCTGAAGTAGCTTGGACAGAAAAACCAGACAGAAACTGGGATGAATTTAAAATTCGACTGGGTAAACAATGCGCAAGATTTGATGCATTAAATATTAACTATTTTCCATCAACAAAAGTGCCCTGGCATTAAAACATGTAAAAAAAATGCCCTATTCTCATAGGGCATTTTTTTTAAAATTTTTTTATAAGGATTAATCTGCTATACTTTTAGAACCTCCGAAACTCAGAAATCCACTAAATCGAATTAATAGACCAAGCAGTGCTGCGATGGCAGTTATGAACGAATTGAGGTCATTCAGGAAGCTTTGCTGGCCGATTGATAAGAATATAACCAAACTGATAATTAACAGTAAAATAACAGCCAGGGCAGTATTCCAGGATCCCTTCTTACGTGATTCCAACTCCATTTCAAGTGCTTCTTCGTAATTTACTTTAGTCAGAACAAATTCAGCAAAACTTTCATTCATTAGCCTCAGCGAATGATCATAGACGAGAATCCCTTTGCTAAGCAGACTAAATATCGCACTACTATTTACAGTATTCACATATCGGTCGTTAGCAATGTCATAAACAATATATCGCTCATCTTTTGATAAGGCATTCCATAAAGAAAAATAATATGGATAAGACATTTGCTGTATGGTCAAAATCTTATCTTCATCTGGTAAATCAATAAAGGTTTTATCTTTTATGTAATGATTAAGCATATTGAGGAATTCACCATAAACCAGCTCTTCCCCGGTTTTTATCCTTCTTTTGGTATTTGAATTATTTTGGTTTTCTAACTCTGGATCAAGGCTATAGATATTAATCGGGATGATACATTTAACAAAACTACCTAATAGGTGCTGCCATTTTTTATAGTCGATTTTTAACTCGCTGATTAGATTTTGAATCTCAACCTGTTTGTCTGCTCCGGCTTTCTTCAAAATATTCATAGTCCTCTTTATATTATCCTCATAGCAATCCAGTACTTTGGTGGCATTGATTTCTGATTTCACCAATAGTTTAAAATTTTCACAGTCAACCAGGTATTTCAGCACTTCTAGTTTTAGTTTATTCATTTTCAAATCATTGTACCCAAATTCAAAATGCTCCACGAGGACATAAGCTTTTTGGTTTGGATTATCCAACAGCCCTTTCACTTTTTTCCAGTCTCGCTCAAATCGTTCTTTTTTAAGTAATTCAAATTGTTCAGAAGTACCCCCTTTGCCATTTTCAGGTGCCTCACTAAAATCATAAAAATCCAATGTTACAAAAATGTGTTCTGGCGATTTTTTAAAATAATCCTTTATGAAAGAAAGGTGAGCTGTATTCACACCGACAATGAATATATTGTTATATGAACTTTTGTTGGAAAAGAAACGATCAGCGAGAAACAACTCATGAAACGTTTCGGCACTTATTACACCAATTTTATCAGCAAATATTTTATAGTTAAATCCGTAAACCTTTATTAAAATAAAATTCATAAAACTGTA
>JAHEMV010000408.1 GCA_024643455.1 Cytophagales bacterium | reverse complement strand
CCGTTTTCCAGTCAGGGAAAAGCTGGCGATTCTCCATGATAAACATGGCAAAAGTCACAGCATTGACCTGAGTATCTGACCATCCAGGAATATCTTCAAAGAAAGGTCCCCACTTATTGGTTTTCAGTGGATAATTTTTCATCCAGGCCAGAAGCAAATCAAACCCATCCTGATACAAATTTTCTTCATCTGCTCCAAGACCAATCAAATGCTGAAAAAGCTGCATGGTGCCTGTCCAGTTAGACGTATATGCTGAAATACCTGCATCACTCCCGTCTCCATGGTTGCTTTTCAGCAAGCCAATTTCACCAGTTAGTGCATTCACTTTAAAAGGTATAGGAGATCGTTCATTATCTCCGGGTTCAAGATGACTGGCAAGGGTATTTGCAATGAGCTTTGCATGGTGCAAATAAATTTCATTACCGGTTATTTTGTAAAGTTTGATCAACTCCAATCCGAAGCTACCTGCCTTATCAGGTTGGGTGTACCCTGTCCCAATAACCATATCGCCCGTATAAAAACCCGAATACACCAAACAGTTATAAGGATAAGGAATATTTGGCCACTTTGCCGTTGAGGGCGAAAGACTATGAGTGAGATAATAATCAGCAATAAATTTCATGTTTTCTTTTACTTTCTCCCAACCGGTGTACTGATAAAGTAGCTGCCATGAAGAAAGTGCCATCGCCAGTTGATCTCCGCCAAGACCTCTGGGATCATTGGTGCCATCACGCCAAACCTGATGGTTCATATAATACGGAAGTCCATTTATATCAGTACGCATGGTATCCCAAAAACTCCAAACGGCTTTCACCACAAAATCATACGATATGCCAGGCTCATCATCGTACCAGGGTACAATTTGCCCATGATCATCCACTTTCACATCATGAAATACTATATGGCCCTCTGTTGTCCCATCATAGTACTTTGTTTGTGCAAGACCTTGCATAAGATTCGCAGAAACCATAAAAAAAAATAGAAATACCAATGAAAAAAATCTACTCATATAGCTTTCAATTATCTTGATCCAATTTCGATTAAAATTAGTAATTATCTATCCTGCACTATCATTTTCTGCTTTATTATACATCAAACAAATGTTCTAAACTTATTCAGTTTATCGTGATCCTTTTGGTGAAAAAGATAATTGACCCTGTTAACAACATCCTATCTATTTGCCCTAGTACAACAATTTAATCATTTTCTTCATTTCCATTTATTCTTAACGAAACAAAAATCTCTTCTGCCAAACCATCACCTACTAAACTTTCAAGGTAAATCGATTCAGTGTTTACGGTTATTCCATCTCCCTTTATACCAAAATCAACTATATTAAAATCCTTTGCTTCCAATACCTGGCAGATAAAAAAAAGTGAGAATTATGGAGATATTTTTCATATTCTTATTACTTATTAAATCGGCACTTTAATAATAAATTAGCAGGTTTGACAATTTAAAAAAAGTCAAACGTTGAGATCATGATTAAGTCCTTTTTGATGTCAATTGTCTTACCATTAACTTCAATGATAAATTCAAATCTCAGTATCATTTGAGTATAATTATCACTAAAATGACCTAAAGACTTTTCCGTAAACAGTGCTAGTTTTTTAAATATTTGGTGAATGAATTAGTCTACTCATATCGGCGTTCACTGACCTATTAATTAACAAGATTATTGCAAGCGACTCAACATTCAAATCTAATAAGTCCTTAAAGTTGTGTTGATTACTTTCGATCATGGCATCTTATTTATTGCGCATTACTTCAAAAATCATATTAGCAATATCACCTTATGCGCGTAATTGTTTCAATAAATAGATTATTTTTAATTCATTTTAATAAAATAATCCTTCTTTTATTAAAAATTTATAAATTGGTGTCCGGAAATTTATTGGGCATATTCATCAGTATATAAAGTCTGCTCAAGCTGCGTTTCAAAACTTAAATTATAAACATTAATTATCCTGTTATGACAGTGAAAAGAACCTTCGGAATTGGAACCGAAAACGAAATTTATGCAATTGATAATGATAAAATCAAACAATATATAAATCTGAAACTGGCAGCTTTAGGATTTAAAGTTGAAGCGAGCAAAGAAACCGAAGGTTTCCTTGAAGTAGCCACCCCTCTACTAAATAATTATCGAGAAAAGGCTAGGCTATTATCAAATTACCTCTCTCCTTCCGGCAAACGAATACAGGACTTTCTGGAGGATTATCTTAAGGAAGTAAAGACGAACCAAAAAATAGCTTTGCCCGAACATACATTTATTCTTGATCGACACGGACTGGGAAGGGTTTTGTCCTTGCCTCCTAAAGCGGATTTGTATGAAACAAACATTGTAAAAACATATCGCACAGCACAAGGCATTTTAAATAATCCAAAAGAAGATCGCAGGACAACTAAAGGCGTATTCCATGTTTGCGAAGGAGGTCTTCCTATCGCCAATGATAAAAAGGCAGTACCGAAGCTTGTATTTTGCAATCTTTTACAGGCAGCATTAAATCCACCAAAAGAATTATTGACATTGCCATTTACAGCAGAGCAAAATGAAACGGCAGAGTTGTTTGTCAGTTTGTTGCTTCGACCTATTGTTGTTCCAAAAGTACCGGGAGTGATTAATGAAAAATCCATGGAGATTAGATTTTTCGCCCCGGGGAACCTTGTCAGCAACTTAGACTTTGTGGAATCAATTTTCGGTAATGCAGGTGATCCACACTTGCCTAAAAATGATGCTGCATTGGATGCAGACTACTGGACCGGCCATACGGGTTGTGTAATTCTCGCACCACATTTGGTAAAACTGAAAAAGAAAGATTTGGGGCTTCCTCATTATGACCATGCAACTGAAAGGCAACGCAGGGATGGTATGTGCTGGAAAAAAGAAAATGAAAAGTACAACGACGGAGGAGCATTTAAGATTACTGCCAGAGATGAGCGCGGAGTCATTGTCACTTTGATTGCAGACAACTATTATGGTTATTGTAAAAAAGAGGTAAAAACCCAGATCAGCTATTCGGCCAATATATTCGGTCTTTGCGAAGAAGAACATGCAGGCGGTGCAATAGCATTTCCAAGTTATGACTTGGGTGAAGAGTTTCATCTGGATGATCGCCTTCCTACTAATAACATGACTTTTAAAGATGTGGTCAAATTATTTGGTAATATGATGAATATTAAGGAAGAAGGATACGGAGTCGACATGATATACCCCGGTATTCATTATGTTCCTGAAGATGCTCATTTCAACTTAATACAACAATCTGTTACATGGAAGAATGGAGGCAAGAAAAAAAAGATAAAGCTCCTTCCTGAAAATTTATATTTACTTCCTTCCGGCTATAAGATACAAATGCAAAAGCAACTTGATGGTCCAAGATGGCAGTTGATCGGTACAGTATCAGAAGGCACATTTCTTCATAAACCTTGTACGGTATCAGGTGGTGGAAAATCAGAAATTTCAAAACCAATACAAGATGCAATGATCCAGGGATCGGTCATCGTAGCAGACGTCCAAAAGGACTTTGATGAAGTCGATAAAATAATTAAATCTGATTTTTCAGATCGATTCAAAGATAAATATGAAAATCCGAAACCGTCACGTTCGATTTTAAGCAGCAAAAGATCTTTGGGATCAGTCATCAAACTATTCACAAAATCTGATGACTATACTGACGAATACAATGCTTGGCTAGAATCCATACCGCAGCGGATTAAAGATTTGATTTATGTCGTAAAAAGACACTATGGGAAAGATTGGAGTAACGAATGGAGAGATTTGTTTTCGGTGGATCAAGTAAACGGTACGCGTGGCAATGAACTAAAGTTTCAGAATCGAAAATTAATTGCGAACTATCTGCGTGTAGGACATGATCTCGATAATTCATGGCGAATTTTTCAATTGCGTCAGGACTTTAATTCAGCTCAAAAGGTCCAAACAGAAGACGATATCACCGCATCAATTGTTCTTAAAACCAAAGACCTGGAATATTTGAATCCTGATTATGATAATCTGAGCATCAAACTACTTACAAACAGCGAAGCACGCCTTTTCCAGAGACCTGATGACTGTATACACAAAGGATATGACAGACAGGGTGAATTGGATATTTCAAGCCCAAATACGTTTTTGTCAAATTTTGAACCGCTTACTCGAGCCCACGTCCGTGAAATCAAAGATGACTCAATAGGGTTTGATCTTTATACAAAACCAGTAAAAGATCTGATAAACAACTTTTTGAACAGCAGCTCTCCAGAGTATTTAGTGATTCCATCTGAACCTCGATTGGTCAAGGGAATACCGACCAAAAATCCTCGGTATTTGCAAGTTCGTCCTGATTTGGTAAAACCACGTGAAAAATATGTCGCTGAAATCGGTACACGTTTCTTTAGAAAAATACCGCTTGATAAACCGGTCTACTTGCCCGTTAATTCCGTAGTGACAGGACGAAGAAATAATCCAGCAGAACCAGCTCTTAATGTTCCTCCGCTTGCACTTTACAATCCGATTCACTATCAAGAGCTCCCGGAGCTTTTCATTGATTTCATGTGTAGTATTACTGGTAAATCACCTTCGACAACGGGTTTCGGGTCTGAAGGATCAATGACTAAAGGACCGTTTAATGCTTTGTTGCCAGCCGCTGATCTAAACAACGCGTTTGTTTCAAGCATCCTTACAGGATATGCAGGATTTTCTTCTGCAGCAGGATACATTGGACCTAAATACAAAGTAGATCATGATATCAGTTTATTAATTCCGGAAATCTGGTGTCGTATGTCAGTAAAAGAGCGAAACCCCAAATATTTGATTGAAAACGGATATCTGGAAAAAATAAATGATTTTGAATACAATGGAAAAAAAGTGGAAGCAAGTTTATTAGGGTATCGGATAAATATCAAGTTTGTTCATCATTTTCTAGGCAGAATATTTAGTAATCCCGATGCCGTTTTCACCAATGATATGCTAAAACCGGAAAGGCAGGATATGGATACATTTGCTGCCTCGATTCATAATCTTACTATTACTGAAAAACGTGTTGCTGAAGGATTTTTGCAAGACGGTACATATGAGGCACTATGTCCGCCTTTGAGAGCACTCATAAAAATCATGGTTGACGGAGAGTTTGAAGGGAAAAATCGAC
>JAHEMV010000025.1 GCA_024643455.1 Cytophagales bacterium | reverse complement strand
ACCTGGATGCGGTCTATCCAATGAATTACAATGATTTTTACCTGGAAGGGCCAGAATGGGTTGGTGACGTCACGAAAGAGGGAGTTCAATCATTGAACAATAAAATTCCACTTTACAGCGGATTATTTATCTGCCCTAATCCGGAAAATAAAACTTCAGAAAATGATCCGGAAAACCATGGTTTAATACCTTCAGAAATTGGTACTTCAATTCGCGCATCCATGGAAAATGGCGCTGCAGGCATTTGCCTGTTTACACCAACAAGAATGACAGAAGAGGGTTGGATAGAATTTGAAAAGGCAATCAGAATAAATTATACTATAAAATAATTTTAACTCGTACTCTTCGGAATTTGTAATTCCGAAGTTTGATCATAATTAACGAGATTACCTAAATTAATTTCGTTAATAAACGCCTTGGGATAATGCCGGATTGCAAATCCATTTATATAAATTCGACTTTGCAAATGTCGAATAATTGCGAAGGTACGGTTATGGATGCCAAAGAATAAAAAGTAAATCAATCCAAAAACCTACAAGGCTTAGAAAACCTTATAGGTTTAAACCCCGGGATATTTCCATTATATTTAGCCTGTATTCTATTAATTTTTTCAGGTGATTATGAATAAATATTTTTTTACTCTGGGAAAAGTCTGCCTAATCTTACTTTCTCTCTTGATTGTCTCTCATATTACAATTGGCCAACAAAGCAATAAAATAACCCTCAAAGGACTCGTTCTTGATAAGAGCACGCACTTACCCATAGAATTTGCTGTCGGATCGCTTATGAATAATAATCACATCGGCGATGTCACTGACGATCAAGGGTACTTTGAGATTCAATTTCCTTTCAACTTTAGCGACGACAGCCTTTCGATTTATTTGTTAGGGTATGAAAACCTCAATCGACCGATCTTTACACTTGATTTGGAGCAAGACACTTTGGTTTTTTATTTAAAAAGAAAATCATTTTTACTGGATGATATTGTTGTGGAAGCCGAAGGGGTTAAACTAAAAGAAATGGTATTACAGGCATTTAGTTCCATTCCTAAAAATTTCCCAAACAAGAAACATCAACTGAGCGGTTTCTATAGAAAACTATCAACAGAAGAAGATCAATACACACATCTGTATGAAGCGGCCGTTACGATAGATGATTATAGCTATTCGAAACCTGCGGAAGATATTCGATTGAGTGTGAAGGGTTTTCGGCAAACCGAAGATTGGGGCGATACAGATTCGCTTATGGTACACATGCTGAATAAACTCAATGAATCTTTCAGCAATAAATTCGGTACATCTCAAAATCCGCTGTATCAACTTTACACTTCAGAATACCTACGGGTTCACAAAACGCTCGGGACTCATTTCGACATTCATACGTTCAAAAAATATATCGGCACTTATCTTTTTGAACTTGCTGATGTTACCATTACCGAAAGCGATACTTTATATAAAATTGCTTTCGGCTCCAACAGGTTTACGGATAAACCATCCGGCAACAGCTTTTTTATCATCAACGCAAGCGATCATGCGATTGTTGAATTTCAAATTATGCAAGGGTTCAGTAAAGACTACATCATTAATCAGGTACATGTGGAATTTCAAAAAATAGACGGCAGGTATTATCCGCAATTTATTGAGCGCATTATTCCTCGGCTTATCAATAGAGATATGGAAGACCGGGAATACGATATCGAAACCTATTGGTTTGATTCGGTCAAAACCAAAGATTTCAAAAAGATAAAGTACAAAAACACCATCAATCGATTCGATATCGACGAGCATGAGGACGGGGTCTATGATGCTGAATTTTGGAAAGACTACGAGCCAATGCAACAGCATCCGCTGAGCGAAAGTGAAAAATCAGGTCTGGAAATTCACGGTCCGATTGAAGATCAATTTAAAAAACCAAGTGATGAATAAACCAACCGGACAATCTCAATTCGTGATTTACGCATTGTTAAAAAACATTTTTCTGCCGGCCTTTCTGATCGTTGCGTTTGCGGCTTGCCAAAAAGAAGTACTGGACAAAAGCTTATCATTGACTTTCGTCAATCCCGAAAATGAAGAAAAAGAACAAAAAGCCGTAATCAGCTACATCGACGATTTCATGATTCCCCATGAGGAAATTGTAAGTACGGACATGACAATCTATCCGGAGAATACGTCACGGCCTTTTATTGATATTTCGTATCAGGCCAAGAATCAAAATCCGAGATACTATGTATTGCAGCCGCGCGACAGTGCAGTTTTTACCATGGACAAAAAAAATCCGACAGTCGCTGTGATCAACAGAGCAACAGATTCAAAGACTTTAAACTTGGAGAATACGCTTAAAACTAAACTCTACAACAACAAACACACCCCTCTTGATGACTACCTCTACTATTGGAACATGCTCAATGATCCTGCTGTAAAAAAAATTGAAGTCGATATGAACCAAGAATTGCTGGACTTGCACAAAAAGGCTTTGCAAAGTCTTTTTAATGAAAAAGCATATTTGGATACACTTAAAACAGACCATGTTTTACTCGCCTACTATCAATTCAAAAACAGGTTTGACAGAGAAAGATTGGCACTTTACCGACCCGACGGAATTGATTTTTCTGATCCGGGAAAAGTCGAACTTGTTTTTAATTTGGATACTTGGCAGGATTCCACCCTCAATCCGGCACAGTTTAGTTTCTATTATGATTTTCTGAACGCTTACTATCAGCAATATCTGTCTAAAACCCAAGGACAGACTTTCGATCCTATTGCAGAAATTGATTATTTACCAACATCAGCCAAAGAAGCATTGGTAGCTATTCACTACGATGCCCTTCTAAACACAAGCTATACTTCGGACGGCAAAGAATTGCTAAGTGCGATGGACAAAAAGCTGCCTTATCACGATCATTGGGCAGCGCATTTCATCAAAAAATATAATCTTGATCAACTGCCCGGCTCACAATGGAAAATGCTCGATATGCAGGGAAAGGATTTGACATTTGGCGATTTGCTGAGAAAAACCAAAGGAAACATGCTTTATATAGATGTGTGGGCCGGTTGGTGCGGACCGTGTGTAAAAGCCATGCCGGACTCCAAAGAATTGGCTGCGGAATACAAAGACCAGGCGGTTTCATTTGTGTATCTGTCTATAGATGAAACAATTGAGCAATGGCGCAAATCTTCCGGTCGAGTACTGTCGCACCAACCCTCTGAAAGTTACTTCCTCGACAGCCTAAACAGATTGAAAGTCATGGAAACTTTCAACATATCTGCAATACCGAGATATATGCTGTTTGACCAAGTTGGCAAACTAATAGATCAGGATGCACCCGGCCCGGGGACTAAAGAAATTAGGGGACTATTAAATCAAGTTTTGAATTAATAAGAACAAATATGTTCAAAATCCCCAAAATCCTTATTGTTGCGTTCCTGCTTTTTGATTGTTCCGCTGAAGAAAATATCCAAACCCCGGATCAAAATGTCTCGACCTTAGAACAAAGCCCAATCAATATCAAGTACTATGATTTTCAAAAAGAAGCGAACGATTTTATAACAGATAATACTTCCGATACTTTGACTTATTATATCGATCAAATAGATGTCAAAGAATGCGTGAGCATAGACGTGGAATTAAGAAAAGTATATAAAAGGGATCAACAATATAGAGACAGCATTCATTCACCGTTAAATGACAATCCCGAAAAAGCAAGATATTTTAGACAAATGATGAAGAAAAATGATCGGGTTAATGAAATGATTGTCCGACATATTTTAGGCGCTGTAGGATGGACAGACAGTTGTAGTCTAAACGACGAGGCGCATTTGGGTATTTGGCATACGATTCTTCACAGTAATAATGTAGATTTTAAGGCAGAAAACCTTAAATACGTGGAAACTGCTTTTAAGGACTCAATTCTATCTGCGACTGAATACGCCTATATTATTGACGATATTTATGTAAAGAGTGGAAAAAAGCAGAAATATGGAACCTTTTCTAGAATTGGTAAAAAATTAACAAGAGAAGTAAATAAACGAGTTAGTTCCGGTATAGACTCAATCAACTTAGAAAGAAAATTAATTGGTCTTGAAAGAATAGAGTGAAGTCTTTATGAAGTAACCTAGAACTCGCATTTTTTTATAACCCGACTTCAATTATATTTTTCTTGGTATTCATCTGACTAGCATACTTAACAGGCCTGTTTACTTCATTTTTTATTTTATAGGAACGATTAAAGGCTTCTTGGGATACTTTGAAATAAGCCGACAGTTTTCTGATTGTATTTTTCGAAAGTCCTTTATGATAGTTTAAAATCTTTGAGATTGACCCTTTGGATAAATTCAAAATTTCAATTAAATCTTTGGCTTTAAGTTCGTGTTCAACCATCAATGATTTCAATATTTCAACAGGGTCAGCATCTTTAAAAGTATTATGTTCCATATCCCATTTCTCAATCAAAAGCGTTAACAGCTCAATCTCATCCTGCTCCTCATTCGCATCCTTACAAAGCAGATTTTCCAGGATATCACAATATCTGTCATATTGTACTTGATCTTTGATTATAGTAAATTTTAAAGTCTCCATATTAATTTTTTTTCTCAATCAAAAATTACTAATCGTAAACTGCTTTCTGCTGTTGCAAAGCTTTGTGTATTCAGCATGAGTGCCAATCCATTTCACAAATAAATGGACTCTCATATCTCCAAAATGATATTTACAGATCAACCTGTACTTATTTCCTCCAATATTAAATACGACTCTGTCAGAACCTTTTCCTAGAATATCAGAATTATTGAATGTTGCAATAATTTCATTAGGTTCATTCCAGTCAGCTCGCTTTATAATTGACAACCATATTTCAAATGACGCTTTAGCACCTGCATTTTTTATAACAAAATCCTCAATTGACTGCCTTTTTATCAGGTGAACTTTCATATAATTAACTGCAAATATATAAAAAATGTTTCACAAAAGGAAACTTAATAAATCGATGTGTTTAATGTAACACTAAGATTCTTTTGCTTCAAACACTATGACTTTCTTCCGTCAAAATCATCTCTATCCGATTCAGGTTCCAATGGAAATTTGATTACTTTTTGATCTCTTTGTGAACGATAGATCGCTGTAAAAAGCTCTACGGTTTTTCGGCCTTCTTCACCGATTACCAATGGATCCCGATTCTCTTTTATCGCTTGTAAAAAATCTTCTATTTGGCGCTCAATATAATAAACGGTTGCATCGATAGAATTAAAAAACGCGGTATCTGTTTTTATCCAATCTTTTAAAAGTGCTTCCTCTCCAGGCACCGTCCATAAATCATTGATTGGTGGTTCGGCAATATTTGTCATACCAGCTACAAACATGGATCCGCCTTCTGGCTGAACTCCAACAGAAGCTCCATTACTTCCATGTATTTGTATTTTTCCATAAATTCCAGGTTTTTGGGAATTGCTGACAATGATATTTCCAAGACCACCGTTTTTGAATTTAATTATAGCCAGGGCAGTATCTTCTACTTCAATATACGGATGATTCAAATTTGCCCACGCACCAAATACTTCTTCCACTTCACCCATGAGCCATAATAATACATCGAATTGATGCGGCGCCTGATTGACCATGACTCCTCCACCCTCATGCTCCCATGATCCGCGCCATGGATCAGATTTATAATATTTTTCATCCCGCCAACCGAGCATGTTCACAGTCCCTAAAACCGGTCTTCCAATTTTACCATCTTCAATCGCTTTTTTCACGCGTTGAACTGGCTCGTAAAATCTACGTTGGCTGATGACACCAAGCTTTTTTCCATGGATTTTAGATGCTTTTATCATGGCATCACAGTCGGAAAGCGAAGAAGCCAATGGCTTTTCGACAATCACATGCGCACCAGCCTTCATTGCTTCAATGGAAGGATCGAGATGGTTGGGATGCGGTGTACAAATAATCACCAAATCAAGGTTTTCCTGGCTCACCATCTCGGTGATATTATCGTAGGCTTTCACGCCATATTGAACAGCAAATTCTTTTGCCTTGCTTAACGTGCGGCTAAAAACTGCTGAAAAATCAGAATATTCTAAATTCTGAAGGGCTTTTGCGTGAAGATGAGCAACTTTACCGCAACCCACTATTCCTGTTCTATACATACAGTTTACGGTTCTAATACTACCTTATTTAATCCAGGTTCTTTTTCATACAATCGTTTAAACCAGGATGCGCCTTCGCTAAGGGGTGCTTTAGCACTCAACAAAGAGTTCACATCAATTAGTCCATTTTCCATCATCTCCAATACCTGTGGATATTCTCCGGCAATTCCACAACTTCCCTGCAAGCGAATTTCCCGGGTAACAACGGATTGCAAGGGAAAATCAATTTGAGGTGCTAGGTTGCCGACCAAAGTGACCGTTCCTCCTTTTCGCACACTCTGAATGGCAAAATTTACTGTCGGGCTGATTCCTACAGCCTCAAATGCAACATCGGCACCACGTCCATGGGTCAACGATAATATAGATTCTCGGACATCATCATTTTCTGGATTGAAAGTATGATCAGCACCAAATTGTTTTGCCAACTTCAGTTTCTGATCATCCAAATCTACTGCAATGATTTTTCCGGCGTTGGAAAGCGTCAATACCTGAATCAGGAAAAGTCCGATCATCCCTGACCCAACCACTAAAACAGTATCCCGCATACTAATCGGCGTAAGTTCAATGGCATGCGTTGCCACTGCTACAGGCTCAACCATGGCGGCTTGCGCAAAACTAACTTTATCTGGAAGTTTATATAAAATATGTTCTGGAACTACAACATATTCTGCAAAGGCACCATGACGACGGTATTCCTTTGGTGACACACCCAACACCTTGCGCTTGTCGCTTAGGTTATATTTCCCTTTCAGTGTGTACCAGTCATTCAATTCATATTCTGTTGAATCAAAAGTCACCCGATCGCCAACTGCAAAACCCTTCACATCTCCACCTATTTCTTCGATAACTCCTGATGCTTCATGACCCATGATTAGCGGCGGGATTCTTCTACCAGAACTTCCATCCATTCCATGTACATCACTACCGCAAATACCACATGCTTTTACGCGAACCAATACTTCATTGGATTTATATTCTGGAACAGGCTCATCTTTATATACTAATTGATTATAGGCTTCCAATACAAGTGCTTTCATGATTTCTGTTTTGATACTAATACAAAAATAAGGGCTTTTTTGAGTATTCAACAATAGATCGTCGATTCATTATTAAAGCCTCAACAAGAGCTGATTGCAGTGTTTTCAAATAAGATCTGGTCTTGAAATCATGTCAAAATTTCACATAGAAAAATACTTTTCTCCTGCTAAATGCTTCTAAAATTTATTTGAATGATTACTTTCACATTCCTAATAATTAAAAAATCCGTGATCCGCTTTTCTACCACATTGCAAAAATTTGATTCTAAACTTTGGGGGCATCACTTTCCTGTTCCAAAATCGATCGCTTCACAATTTGTTGAAGGTAACGATCGTCGAATTAAGTGTATTGTAAATAATCAGCACCTGATGCAGAGCGCGCTTATGCCATATAGTGATGGCTTTTTCATTCTTATTAATGCTAATTTAGTAACTAAATTAGGGTTGAAAATCAATGAAGAAGTTTTGATCCAACTGGAAAAGGACACGACAGAATACGGACTTCCCATGCCTGAATCGTTTAGCGCATTGTTGGAGCAGGATGAAGAAGGAGCAGGTTATTTTGAACGATTGACCCCTGGTAAAAAAAGAGCGTTAATTTATATTGTGGGAAATGTGAAAAATATAGACAGTCAACTGAATAAAGGATTAGCCATTTTGGATCACTTAAAAATTGAAAATGGGAAACTGGATTTTAAAAAGTTACATCAATTGATAAAAGAGTATAATCAACGATCAAAACTGAAATAACATGATTATCAAAGAATTTGCAGATTTAAAAGATAAAGTCGCATTCGTCACTGGGGGATCTGGGGTGATTGGCGGATCAATGGGCGAAAGTCTTGCACAGGCAGACATGAAAGTTGTATTGACCTATAGAACCGGAGAAGCCACAATCGAAAAGGCAAAAAGTCTGAATGATGCCGGATTGCAGGCAATGGCAGTACGCGTGGATGTGCTCGATGAAGAAAGTGTAAAAGGTGCCATGGATGAAGTCATTGAGAAATGGGAGAAAATAAATGTTCTTGTAAATGCAGCTGGTGGCCACGTACCCGGCACCATAATCCCTCCGGACAAATCTGTTTTTGATGCTTCACTGGAAGGCATTAAGAAAGTGTTGGATCTAAATCTTTTTGGCACTGTAATTCCCACGCTTGTCATTGGCCGTCAAATGTCCGTTCAAGGCTTTGGAAGTATAATTAATATTTCTTCCATGGCATCTTCTCATTCTATCACCAGGGTTTTGGGTTATAGTATGGCAAAGGCTGGCATCGATATTTTTACTAAATGGATGGCCATGGAAGTCGCTACAAAATACGGTGATGGTATTCGCGTAAATGCAATAGCACCCGGCTTTTTTATCAGCACACAAAATAGGGATGTATTGATCGATAAGGATGGGAACTATACAGAACGAGCTGAAAAAATAGTCGCTAAAACACCAATGAAACGCTTTGGCAATCCGAAAGAATTGAATGGGATCATTCACTATCTGGCAAGTGACGCTTCCAAATTCGTAACGGGCACTGTGATTCCTGTCGATGGCGGATTCAGTTCGTATAGCGGTGTATAATGGAAAAGGTGCGTTTTTTGAGATCATGGAGATGGTTTGGCCCTAGTGACCCTATTTCCCTGGGTATGATCAGACAAACCAAAGCAGAGGCAATTGTCACGGCGTTGCATCATATTCCAAACGGAACAGTGTGGAGTATTGAGGAAATCAAAAAACGTAAAAATACGCTCAAATCCCATGGATTTTCCTGGTCTGTCGTAGAAAGCCTGCCTATCCATGAGGAAATAAAATACCGTGGTCCAAACCATAAAAAAATCATTGAAAACTATAAACAAAGCCTGATCAACCTGGGCAAATGTGGGCTGAACAAAGTGTGTTACAATTTCATGCCGGTGATCGACTGGGTTCGAACCGACCTGAATTTTCCATGGAAAACCGAAGGTATTTCCATGCTTTTTGACTACCCTACCTTTGTCGCTTTTGATGTGTTTATTTTAAAAAGACCAAATGCTGAGGATAACTATCCATCGCATTTGCTGGCAAAGGCGAGGATAGTCTTCGACAAAATGAATGTGCAGGAAAAGGAAACGCTGGCACACAATATCATTGTTGTAACCCAGGGATTTATTGACGGAGGGGTCGGTAACACACAGGATTACAAAAAAGCCTTTCTGGCAAAACTGGATTTATATAAAAATACTTTCGCGCAGGATCTGCGGGAAAACCTGGCCTATTTTCTGAATGAAATCGCACCAGTTGCAGAAGAATACGGAATTAATATGTGTTTGCATCCGGATGACCCTCCTTTTCCAGTTTTAGGATTACCGCGTATTGCGGGAACCCTTGAAGACTATCAATGGATTATGGATCAAAGTCCATCGTCTGCCAATGGGATAACTTTTTGCTCTGGTTCACTTTCTTCCCGTCCCGACAATGACCTTTCAAAATTCCTTAAAACCCATGGAAAGCGTGTACATTTTGCCCACCTCAGAAATACCACTATCCTGAATGAGGATGGTAGTTTTTGTGAAACAGGACACCTGGATGGCGGGGTAAATATGAATGAAATTGTACAGATTTTCCATGAAGAAATGGAAAATAGAAAAGACAGTGGCATGGAAAATTGGCAAATCCCCATGCGGCCAGATCATGGGCTCAAATTACCAAATGACCATAATATAAACGCCAACCCTGGCTATCCTTATTTTGGAAGAATGAAAGGATTAAATGAAATAATAAGTTTGGAGCACAATTCAGGTTTATAAAAATTCTATATAAATCAAGATCAAAAATTGAATGTATAGTCAGTCGAATCTATCCAAATTCACCCCACCAAAAAAATGAATTTGGATGGAACCATTTTTCAAATTTTTTTATTTTAAAATTATACAGACGCCATGTATAATTGCTACTCCAATTCTTAAGCTGTATAATCTTGCATCTGTTACTTATTTTATTTGCACACGCGTTTTTGAATTAAACCTTTTGTAAAAGAAAACATCTAATGACCAAGAAATGAATGTGCGGGTTATTACTAAGCATTTCTATTTTTTGACATAACTTATATTAGGTTTTAAAAAATTTTTTAGTGACATGAAAATCAAAAAGCATATTGCCATAAGCGACTCAGGGGTAATATTCAATGGATCTACTGGGGATTCATATTCTATGAATCCAATTGCATTGGAAATTTTGAATATGATAAAGGCAAATCAAAGCGAGGAAACAATCAAAAAAAATATAGCTGAAAAATTTGATGTGAATCCAGATCGCCTCGATGGAGATTTGTACGATTTCTATGCACACTTGCGTCAGCTTAACTTATTGGAAAGTGAAGGATAAACCCAAATATGTTGTCGCAGTTACAGCATTAAATGCGATCGATAATCCGGGTCCAGGAGTTGGTGTAATCCGATCATTACGGGATTGTTCTGATTTTGAATTGAGAATTATTGGTCTCTCCTATGAGACCATGGAACCCGGGGCTTATATGCATGATCTCGTTGATATCACCTATCAGATCCCTTATCCATCAGCAGGAAGCGAGCATTTACTCGATCGACTTCTGTTTATCCATTCCATAGAAAAATTAGATTTCATCATTCCTAATTTCGATGCGGAACTAAAGAATTTTATTAAGATTTCGAAAACGCTCAAAAATCACGACATCAACACACTTCTTCCGGACATAAAAATGCTTACTAACCTGGACAAAATGCATCTTCATGAATTTTGTTCAAAGCATGATATATCTGTTCCCAAAACAAAACTTCTCAGCTCCGTTGAAGAAATCAGTGACCTTGATGAAGAATTTGATTTTCCAGTTTACGTAAAGGGCACTTTCTATGAAGCGTATAAAGCGATGAATAAAGCCCAGGTGATGACCTATTTTAGCATATTAAGTTTAAAATGGGGATTACCTGTCATTATTCAAGAAAATATTGAGGGTACTGAAATTGATGTCGCAGGACTGGGAGATGGCAAAGGAACCCTGATAGGCGCTGTTCCAATGAGAAAACTCTATATAACAGACCGGGGTAAAGGATGGTCCGGAGTTGTGCTTTCGGATGACTCCCTGGTTGAGTTTGCAAAAAAATTCGCCCAAGCAACAAAATGGCGAGGAGGTTTTGAACTGGAATTTGTGCGAACGAAAAACGATGAATTGATGCTATTAGAAGTCAATCCACGGTTTCCGGCCTGGATTTATACTACGGCAGCCTCCGGGCAAAATCTACCCGCTGCCGCTGTAAAGTTAGGAATGAATCTGCCAGTAACTCCTTTTAAAAAGTACAAACCAGGTATAATGTTCGTCCGATATGCATGGGAGTTGATAACAGATATTACTGAATTTCAAAATTTCTCCACACAGGGAATGCTATCAAAGAAAAAATTAGTGAATTAAAGGAATTAAGAAATGGAAAAACTTAGATACGAACGGCCAGTAATACAAAAACTCAATACCGGCCTGATGAATAAATTTGGAATGAATACGGAGTATCTTCCGATGAAGGAAATTGAAGGAATCCCTGTGAAAGATCTAATAGAGCAATACGAATCTCCTCTTTTTGTACTATCTGAAAATAAAATAAGAACCAAATACAGGGACTTATACACTTCTTTTTCTGTTCGTTACCCAAAAGTACAATTCGCCTGGTCATATAAAACAAATTACTTAAATGCTGTTTGCAATGTTTTTCACCAGGAAGGAAGCTGGGCTGAAGTGGTTTCCGGGTTTGAGTATGAAAAGGCGCTACTCAACGGAGTACCAGGTGATAAAATTATTTTCAATGGCCCGGATAAAAGTTTGGCTGAATTGAGAAAGGCAGTGCAAAATGAATCACTTATCCATATTGATCATCTTGACGAATTATATGCTTTGATCGAAATGGCAAAGGATTCAAATCAAAGGCCAAAGGTAGCAATCCGGGTAAATATGGATACTGGAGTATATCCGATGTGGGATCGGTTCGGGTTAAATTATGAAAACGGACAAGCTTGGGATGCGATTAACAAAATCATGGCCAGCAATGTCATTAACCTGGTTGGTCTTCACACACACATTGGCACTTTTATGTTAAGTCCAAATGCCTATGCAATTGCGGCTTCAAAACTTGCAGAGTTATCATTACGCATTCAAAAGAAATTCAACAAACGGATTCAATATATTGATCTTGGCGGTGGATTTCCTTCTACCAACAATTTGAAAGGTGCATACCTTACCGGATCAGATTTAGTTCCGCCATTGGATGATTACGCTGAGGCAATATCATCTGCATTGCTCAATAGTTCGATGGACGCAAATGAACTTCCCATACTTATCCTTGAAACCGGACGTGCATTGATCGATCAGGCTGGTTATTTGCTGGGTACAGTAATCGCAAACAAAAGACTTACTTCCGGCAAAAGAGCAACAATCCTTGACATAGGAATAAATATATTATTTACATCATTCTGGTACAATCATAAAGTCACTCCTGCCCAGGATTTCTCTGATTATCGCGAAGAAATGGAACTCTTCGGCCCATTATGTATGAATATCGATGTCATCAGAGAAAACATAAATCTGCCAACATTAAAAAAAGGAGATCATGTAGTGATACAAAATGTTGGAGCCTACAATATGACTCAGTGGATGCAATTTATCACCCTACGACCCAATGTGGTGATGATTGATAGCCATAAAAAATCACACTTGATTCGTCAGAGTGAAACAGTAGAATACATCAACAGCATGGAAAGGATACCGGAACATTTGAATAAAATCACTTTATAAGATGCAATAAACACCATAGAATAAATGAAGTATAAAAAAGAAATATTACTGATCATTTACGGTGTATTAAACAGCTATTCCCAGGTATTCTTTGCCCGAAATAAAGCCTTTGCAATCTTTTTGTTGATCGTCACATTCTTTGACCCAGTGATGGGTTTATGTGGATTATTTTCAGTGCTTATTTCCAACTTATTTGCCTGGTCACTTGGTTTCAGTAAAGAAGCAATTGAATCGGGAGATTACGGCTTTAATAGTCTTTTGGTCGGACTGGGCCTGGGATTTTATTATGCACCAAATTATGAATTATTCATTCTTTTATTTGTCGGAGCCCTGATTTCATTTTTATTCACGGTACTGATTTCCGGGGTTTTATATAAATACAATCTACCATTCCTAAGTATACCTTTTTTACTCGCTCTATGGGCACTAATGCTCTCTTCTAGGAATTTTACCAATTTGAAAATCAACGAAATCGGTGTGTACACGCTTAATGAATTATATGCTACAGGAAGTGGCTTTCTAGTTTTGATTTATCAGCGTTTAAACCAACACTTTTTCCCGGAAATGATCCGGATATATTTTAATTCACTTGGGGCGATATTATTTCAATTTAATATTTTATCCGGGATTGTCGTGGCCGTTGGTCTTCTCATTTACTCCCGAATTGCCTTTCTATTCTCCTTTATTAGTTTTGCATCTGCTTATTATTTTTATCAGGTATTAGGCGCCGATATCACCACGCTTAGTTACAATTATATTGGTTTCAATTTCATTTTAAGTGGAATTGCCCTAGGTGGTTATTTCTTAATACCATCCAGAACCTCTATTTTCTGGACTATTTTATTGGTCCCAATGTTAATGATCCTCACCTCATCCTTTGGGAGTTTATTCGCCAACATGCAACTAAATATTTATTCATTACCATTCAATATTGTAGTAATTACATTTTTATATGTTCTAAAGCTCAGGCAAAAACCATTTGGCCCCAAAGAAGTACTAATCCAGCATCATTCGCCTGAGGATAATTTGTACCACAGTTTGAGTGGTCAAGGTCGGTTTAAAAATTTTAGAGCAATTGCTATTTCACCACCTGTTTTTGGGAATTGGTTTATTAACCAGGCACATGACGGAGAACATACACACAGAGGTGAGTGGAAAGAGGCGTGGGATTTTGTTTTGGTGGATGAAAATGAAAATCAATTTAAATCCGAAGGAAATATTCCAGAGGATTATTATTGCTTTGGAAAACCAATCATTGCACCAGCCGATGGAGAAGTAGAGGCCATTGTTAATGATGTGGAAGATAATCTTATTGGAGATTTCGACTTAATACAAAACTGGGGAAATAGTATCGTTATTAAGCATGGATATCAATTATATTCTCAAATCAGTCATCTCAAAACCGGTTCTATCAAAGTTTCCGTTGGTAACAAGGTTAAGAAAGGAGATGTATTGGCTACTTGTGGTAATTCAGGCAGGTCTCCTTTCCCCCATGTTCATTTTCAAATCCAATCTACTCCGTTTATAGGTTCCAAAACACTGCATTATCCACTTAGCCATTACGTAACTAGTAAAAATGGCAGTATGAAATACGCTTTTTTTGATTACCCCAAAAAAGGAGATCACATTCGAAAAATTGATCCTTCGCTTTTTCTACATCGTGCATTTTATTTTCTACCGGGACAAGTTTTAAATTTTAACGCAAGTGAAAACAATAAAACCTGGCAAGAATCATGGGAAGTAAAAACAGACTATTATAACAATACCTATTTGGAATGCCTCACAACGCATTCAAAGGCATATTTTAACAATGATGGAACACTATTTTATTTTACCCAATTTAAAGGCCGCAAAAAAGCATTATTGTACAGTTTTTATCTTGCCGCATACCGGGTATTGCTTAGCGTTGAGACAGGATTGACCATAAATGATGAAATACCGTTACATCTGTATACGAGTTCTATGTTCAGACTTGTCCATGATATTGTTGCTCCAGTAGTAACTTTTATGAATGCCCGGTACACATTGACCTATGGTGAAAAATCCAATTCAATTGGAGAAGAAACAGTTTTACTGCATTCCAATACCAGATTAGAAGGATCACCGGGGAATCGAAAAAATCATGAATTTGTCCTGACTATACAGAATTATTGTATAGAACGAATGGATATTTCTCTTAATAATGCAGCACAAAAAGTAACATGTACAAAATTATAATGGTATTGGCATTTATTTTATTATCAAATTTTGTGTTTGCACAAGAACAACGGGATTTTGCCTTTTATAACAATGAAACCTATGATCTGTATACTGCCGCCAATTGGTCAGAGCTTATCTCGATTGCCAAAGAAAGTATAAAAAAAGGGCATGATTCTTTTTATATCCGGATGCGTGTAGGAATAGCGCTATATGAACAAAAAAAATATACGCAGGCGATAAAACATTTTGAAAAAGGGTTGGCATATTACCCTGAAAATGCCGATGCTAAATCATACCTGTACTATTGCTATTTGTTCCTTGGCAGAAGACAAACGGCCCTATTGTACAATACTGACGGCAAAGAAAACCCCAAATTTATCAAATCAATTTATTTCGAACCCGGGATAAAACTCACTGACAATAAAACCTCAACACGCGATACAAAATACATTTTCATCGGACTTAATCATGAATTGGGGAAAAGAGTTTCACTCTTCCATGGATATCAACGACTAGGATCCAATTTCGCATTTGAATCCAACAGCACTGGAAATGGCCAGGGAAGTGGCATGAATCAGCAAGAATTGATCTATTCCATAAATCAAAATGAATACTATGCAGGTCTTAACTTTTTGATTGGAAAAGGATTAATAATATCACCAGCATATCACATCCAAGGTGTAAAAAGCGATTATTCCCAGGGACAAAACAACGTGTTTTCGACACAGATCTCCAAATGGATTGGTAAAGTAAAAGTGTTCGGTGTATTTTATTATTCAGAAATCAATTCGCTCAACCAACAACAGTTAGAGGGTGGATTAGTCTACTATCCTTTGGGGAATAACCATTTCTATCTTCAGACACAAGCAACCAATCATTTGGAAAATTCGAATAGAAACTTGGTTTGGAATAATCGAATTGGAGGGAGCATTACCTCAAAAACATGGCTTGATATATCCATGTCTTATGGTGAAATGAGAAATTTCAGTGAGCTGAACAGTTATGTTGTATACAACCAACTCGATAAAATCACATCGCGGTGGGGAATAACAACGAGTCAGCTACTCGGTAAACACACTTTGTATCTTAGCTATGTCCGGGAATATAAAAGTGAATACAACACGAATATTCCATTTATTCATAATGACATTATTTTGGGTTTTAACTTAACTTTTTAAACCAATGAAATTAATCCTGTTTGCATTATTTTTCGTAATGAACTTTTTTCCTATGCTCGCACAAGATTATCAAGCTTGGCAGACACTCTTTGAAAAAAGTTATACCCTAGAAAGCAACAAGGAGTTTCGTGAAGCCCTGGATATAATGCAGGACAGCTTTGTTGAAGATTCGTATGAATTTAATATTCGATTTGGATGGTTATATTACAATTTGGGGGATTACCCTAAGTCAAAAAAATACTATAAAAAAGCTATGGATATTCAACCTTATGCACATGAATCAAAATTAGGGTATGTGCTTCCATTAGCAGGATTAGGTGAGTGGCCTGAAGTGATCCAGGTTTATAATAAAATGCTTGAAACCGATCCGAAAAATACACTTGTCAATTATAGGCTTGCTTATATCTATTACTATCAAGAAAATTATCAACTGGCGTATAATTACCTGGAAGAAGTAATCAATCTTTATCCCAATGATTATGATTCCAATATTTTATTCGCATGGACCAACTTTCAAATGGGAAAGCTAAAAGAAGCCAAGGTATTATTCAGTAAAGTATTGCTCATAAAACCAGGTGATGAATCTGCTAAGGAAGGATTAACGCTTATTCAATAAGTTTAAGGGTGAAATCAAAATTAGAAATAATAATAATGACGTTTGAATGCGATTTATCCTGCATTTCTACAGAAAATCACCTCATCCCCGATAATTCCATGAGCCTACCGACTTTTTAGCAAATCTAGTTTCCATTTCGACCGAATTAGAAAATATAAATCAACCTGCGATGAAAAAAGCATTTTTTTAGGCCAATTCAATAGGGAATCCATAAATTTAGAAAACAGAAAGCTTAGTATTAAAAAAGATTATGAAACTACACGGTAAAAATATCATAGCAAATAAACTATCAAATTTAGGAGATACAGGATTTTATGCTTCAAATCCATCAAATGGAGTTCAACTTGAAACTGAGTTTTTCAATGCCCATCCATCAGAAGTGATGCTTGCATTTGAAAAGGCCGATGAGGCTTTTGAATCTTTTCAAGATGTAGCAAGGAACAGACGCGCTGATTTTCTGGAAAAAATAGGAATAGAAATCGTCGCACTGGGTGAACCGCTTGTAAAGCGCGCCATGGAAGAAACCGGACTTCCCGAAGCCAGAATTATCGGTGAGCGGGGCCGAACCGTTGGCCAACTCAATCTATTTGCAGCAGTGGTCCGGTCTGGTGATTTCCTGGAAATTTCTATTGATACAGCTCAATCAGACCGAACGCCTATCCCAAAACCTGACATTCGTCTGATCCAAATTCCTATTGGGCCTGTAGCAATTTTTGGTGCCAGTAATTTTCCACTTGCATTTTCAGTTGCTGGAGGTGATACAGCTTCTGCACTTGCTGCAGGTTGCACCGTGGTGGTAAAGGGACATCCTGCCCATCCAGGAACTTCAGAGTTGGTCGGCATGGCGATCAAAAAGGCAGCTGAAGAAACCGGAATGCCGGAAGGAGTATTCAGCCTGTTACAGGGTAATGGTGTCGAAGTAGGTCAACAAATGGTTAAAAATCCATATACGAAAGCAGTGGCCTTTACGGGGTCATTTCATGGAGGAAAAGCACTTTTTGACCTGGCAGCAGCCAGGGAAGAACCGATTCCCTGTTTTGCAGAAATGGGCAGTATAAACCCGGTATTTCTGTTGCCGGAACGATTGAATGAAAATTCTGAAAGCATTGCCAACCAATATGTCGATTCGATCAACCTGGGTGTTGGACAGTTTTGCACCAACCCAGGAATTGTATTCGGTTTAAAAAGTAAAACCATGAATCAATTCATCGAATCGGCTTCAATTAAATTAAGCACTACGGCTGGTGGCACGATGCTTCATAAAGGAATAAAAACAAACTATGACCAGGCTGTCGAACAAGCAACTTCCCAAGAGCATATTCAACTGATAGCAAGCGGTTCCGGAGAAGGGGAATCTGTTGGTGTGGCAAGACTTTTAAGAACCAATGGTGCGTCGTTTATACATAATAAAAACCTGCAAAAGGAAATGTTTGGACCGGCATCAATCATTGTTGAATGCGAAAATGAAGAACAGCTACAAATGGCTGCTAGATCGCTTCAGGGCAACTTAACCGCGACCTTGCAAGCTACAGAAAATGACCTGATGCAATTCAAATCGCTAGTTAAAATACTAGAAAGAAAAGTAGGCAGAATATTGGTAAATGGGTTTCCTACCGGGGTTGAGGTTTGCCATTCGATGGTGCATGGTGGCCCCTACCCTGCTACTACGGATAGCAGGTTTACCTCTGTTGGCGCAAGTGCTATCAAACGATTTCTGCGGCCAATTTGCTATCAAAATTTTCCACAATCAGCACTAAAAGAAGAATTAAAGGATCAAAGCAATTTGAGCTTATGGAAAAAGATTGATGGGAAACTCCACAATCAAAATATATAACTGCTTCATTTAAGTGTTTTAATAATTGCGTTGGATTGCGTAGATTTCATTAATACTATTGTTCTATTTCCATTTATTAGATTACCATGTAAATGGGAATATTGCGTTTTTTGTTTTCTTTTATTAAGTACTAATCTTCAAATTAACTTCAGTTTTTTTCACTATCTTTTACTTAAATATTCAACTCTTCTAAAGTGAAATTGAGTTTTATTTTTTTTGTTCAATTTTTTAATATACCGCCATGTTATACCTAAAATCACTATTTGTTTCGGTTATTGCCTTTTTTCTAATAACAATACATGCTATTAGTCAGCCATCGATTGTAACTATATGGCAATTTCAGGACTCTGTGGGATTGTACGACAAATTTGAAGTAAGACTAAGAATCGATGCCAAGTTTGCAAATCCATTTGACCCGGATGATATAGCCATTAATGCCAATTTCACTTCTCCAAAAGGTATAGTTTGGAACATACCGGGTTTTTATAGTTCCTCAGGATGGGCTGGATGGATGGTCCGGTTTTCTCCAAATGAACTTGGGGAGTGGAAATATACTGTTTCCATCAAGGATAAAACTGGCCAGATTGAGGGTGAGGAAAAACAATTTTCAGTTATTCAATCACCCTATCACGGGCCGATCAAGATTGCTTCAAACAAAAGGTATCTCGAATATCAGGATGGAACTCCATTTTATGGAGTAGGATTATGGTATAATGGGAAGATCCAGGATGAACCCCTTGATGAATTAAAGGATCTTGGCGTGAACTTCATCAGCAATTATATGACGCCAATAGAAAGTTGGGCTAGCGGCTTAGGAAGATATGATCAATTACTGTGTGAACAAATTGATGATATACTTTCCAAACTTGAAGCACGAGATATGCAGCTAAGTCTCAATTTATGGTTTCATTCTTTTCTTTCTGAAACCGTATGGGGTGGTGGAAATATTCGATGGTATGCTAACCCATACGCTCTGGTTACTGAACCTAAAGGCTTCTTTAGCAGTGAAGAAGCATGGAAATACCAGGAAAAATTATATCGCTATATGATTGCGCGATGGGGATATAGCCGTTCACTGGCCATTTGGTTTATTGTAGATGAAGTAAACGG
>JAHEMV010000407.1 GCA_024643455.1 Cytophagales bacterium | reverse complement strand
CTGTGGATACCCACAATGTGTACATTTAATATCGGATTCCAGAATGGATTTTTTACAGTTTTCGCATTGCATAGCAGGTATTGATTACTTTAAGTTAATTAATCAGAACGCGTAAAAGCAATGTGGTCTCCTTCCTCAATGCCAAACTTTTCGCAAAACCCGGCAGTAGTTTCCACTACATACTTGGCTCGTTTAAATGACGGGATCGGTGACTCTGAAAAGGGTTGCGTATGTTTGTAAATTGTAACAATCTCCATATCAGCACTCACATAAAGGATATCCAGTGATAATTTTGTATTGCGCATCCAGAAAGACTGCTGCCTTTCATATTCCATTATAAATAACATCGCATTGTCATAGGACATACTGCTGCGATACATCATGCCTTGTGTTCGTTCCGGATCATTGTCTGCAATTTCTATATTCACCTGTCTTATGGTGTCTAAAGCTGTATTGATGAAAACGAGACTTCCTTCTTTCGTAAATTTTGGCTCAACCGTAATGGACTTTGAAGCCTTTTTGGATATGTCTTTCGTGCTGGAACTGAACAGCAAAGGTTGGAATAAATAAGCTGCAAAAGCGCCAAGCAGGACTATACCGATTATTATTCCTTTAATATTTTTCTTTTGATTTGCCACCTTTTTTAAATTATTACGCAATTTATTTTGGTATGAGTATATAAAAAATGTTTTGCTCTAAAATTATTGTAACATATTCTACTTCCGAAAAACCAGGTGTAGTGGCAAAGTTGATAAAATAGTACAATAACCATAAACGCAACAAAACTGGAAATAGAATTAGTTTCTTCTTTTTAAGGCCTTAAAAGACATTTTCACTATTTTTAAGCACTCAATTGTATAATTTTTTATTATGAAACACAGACAATTTTTTTCCTTCTTTATTCTATCTGCATGTATAGGATTATCGTTTTTTTCATGTACTGATAAGGAATCTGCCAAAACGAATATTCCTTTGCCAGAACATCCCAGACCTGATTTTGAACGCTCTGCCTGGCTAAATCTCAACGGATACTGGGATTTCGAGTTTGATGGTGGCGACCAGGGCGAAACTGCCGCATGGTTTGATGGAAAAACCGTATTTTCAAAAAAAATATTAGTGCCATTCCCATGGGGGTCGCCACTCAGCGAAGTAGAAAATACCGATGATATTGCGTGGTATAAACGCCAAATCACTATTCCGGAAGAATGGAAGGGGATGCGCGTTTTCTTAAAAGTTGGTGCCAGCGATTGGATAACCAAAGGTTGGATTGATGGAACGCCGATTGGATCATACCAGGGAGGCTATACACCATTTGAATTTGAACTTACCGAGCAGGCCAGATTTGGAAATAAACAGGAAATCGTATTTCGCATAGACGATACGCCGCATGATTTTAAATTATTTGGCAAACAAGGCTATGGAGATGCAAAAGGGATCTGGCAAACCGTATACCTGGAAGCCAGGCCTGCTAGCTATATCCAAAATTTTTACTTTACACCAGATATCGATCAGGAAAAATTGACTGTTCGAGTGCTATTTGATAAAGCTTTGAGTGCGGACACCAAAGTAAAACTCAATTACGTTGGCGAACAAAGCACATATACTATTGGTGAAGTGGGAGCAAAATCCGGGGCAAAAGAAGTGTCGTTTGAAGTGAATATTCCAAATCCAAAATTGTGGAGCCTGGATGATCCGTACCTTTATGAATCTGAACTGGTATTGGATAACGAAAATCCTGATGTAATCTCCACCTATTTTGGTATGCGTAAAATTAGTATAGTCAACCTGCCGGGGACAGATATTCCATATGTCGCGCTAAACAATAAACCAATCTACCTGCAAACTACCCTTGATCAGGCCTACCATCCTGAAGGTTTTTATACGTTCCCATCGGACGAATTTATTCGTGATGAAATTTGGAAAGCGAAGCAAATCGGATTGAACGGACAACGTGTACACATCAAAGTACCGTTGCCAAGAAAGTTGTACTGGGCGGATAAGCTTGGTCATCTGATTATGGCTGATGTACCAAATAGTTGGGGTGAGCCAAATGCAGACATGCAACGGGAATCAAAAGTAGCCTTGGAAGGGATGATTGCCAGAGATTACAACCATCCTTCGATTTATTCATGGGTTTTATTCAATGAAACCTGGGGACTTTTCTCGAAAGATGCTGATGGAAAACGAAGTTATACACCGGAAACTCAGCAATGGGTTGCAGAAACTTACCACCATACTAAAGCACTCGACTCCACCCGTTTAGTAGAAGATAACTCTGCCTGTAATTACGATCACGTGGTAACTGATATCAATACCTGGCATGCTTATCTGCCTGGATATGAATGGAAAGGATTTCTGGATAATGTTGAGAAACAAACGTATCCTGGATCACCATGGAATTTCACTAAAGGAAACCTTCAGACTAATGTGCCTATGTTTAATAGTGAATGCGGCAATGTCTGGGGATATGAAGGAAGTACCGGTGATGTGGACTGGAGTTGGGACTATCATATTATGATGAATGAATTTCGCAGGCATCCAAAAGTTGCCGGATGGCTATATACTGAGCATCACGATGTGATCAATGAGTGGAATGGTTACTGGAAATATGACAGGACGGTGAAGTTTACAGGTCTGGAAGATCTTGTCGAAGGCATGAAAATCAATGATCTTCACAGCTATATTTATTTAGCACCAGGTATCGATCTTTGTGTTGATACCAAGATAAATGAAAAAATAAAGGTACCTGTCCGACTTTCTATCATGACCGATAAAGTCCCGGAAAGCGAAGTAGATCTCAAACTAAATCTCTATGGCTGGAACTCATTTGGTGAAAAGATTGATGTCTCCACTGAGACCCAAAAAATCCTGCTAAATCCCTGGGAACAACGCGATCTTGAATCCCTAAAAGTAACGATGCCAACCGAACCTGGCTTGTATCTGTACAGCATGCAATTGATTGATGAAGCTGGAAAACTGCTGCATTCCAATTTCACTACCTTTAACGTAAGTGGTGACCATGAAAAAACTGGTAATTTACTGACCTTTGCTCCGGCTTCATTCAAAGGAGCTCAATGGTCTGAAAAGCAATGGAACATTCTGGATGGTTTAAAGGTAAATGGTGCTGGGCATGGATTTTTTGAATATGAAGTGGCTATTCCGGAAGGCATGGATTTATCTGCATTTTCTAATGGGACGTTGATCGCGGAGCTTTCTTCAAAACCACTGAATGGAAAAGACAAAGCTCAAAATCAGGATGGAGGAAGCGACTATATGCGTGGTAAAGGTATGCAGGATCCTAGTCAGAACCAGAATTCCTATCCGATGACTGATGCATATATGTATCCATCAGCAGTCATAGTTTCAATAAACGGTGTTTCTTCTGAGAAAATAGCGATGGAAGATGACCCTGCGGATCATTTGGGCATATTGTCATGGCATGCACAGCCGAGGGATCGCAAACTCAGAGAAGCAGGCACCTATGGATTTTTAGTGAAAATACCAATTGATAAAGCAACAATTGATCAGGCGAAGGCAGATGGAAAATTTGTAATTCGTTTTGACGTTTCAGAATCCTTACCCGGAGGTTTGGCCATTTACGGTAAAGACTTTGGCCGATATCCTTTGGATCCTACCATTGTATTTGAATAATAAAAATAAAAGCCTTTAATGGAGGCTAATAAAAAAGGAATTAGAATAAATATCCAAAAACTCCAGAAAATTCTGGAGTTTTTGGATTCTACTTAGGTTTACACATTTTATTTTAACCATTTCTATTCCGTTCATCCCGGCCAAGAATAACAAAAATCATTAATCCGCTATACTAAATGTCAATGCCTGAAAGTCTTATGCAGCTGATGGACTTCCCGAAACAACTTCAGGAAATAATTTAAACTTATACTCCCGAATCGTGTTGAAGATATAAATATTCTTAAATTCGTGATTCGTTGAACCAATTATGAAGATAGAAAACATACGTTTGGAAGTGATGCAAACCGTCGAAAAATCGATGGGAGAGCTTTTGGAAAAGTATTTGAAACCTATAGAAAAAAACTGGCAGCCAAGTGATTTGTTGCCCGATGCCAAATCACCTGAATTTTTCGAAGAAGTAAAGGAAATTCAGGAACTAGCAAGGGAAATGAACTATGATCTCTGGGCTGTACTAATCGGAGATACGATTACAGAAGAGGCGTTGCCAACCTACGAATCATGGCTCATGGATGTAAAAGGCGTAGATCAGGAAGGAAGAAATGGATGGTCAAAGTGGATTCGTGCATGGACTGCAGAGGAAAACAGGCATGGTGATTTATTGAATAAATACCTCTACTTATCCGGTAGAGTCAATATGCGTGAAATGGAGATCTCTACCCAATACCTGATTGCAGACGGTTTTGACATCGGTACGGGCCATGATCCCTATCGAAATTTCGTCTATACCAGTTTTCAGGAGCTGGCAACAAACATATCTCACCGTCGTGTGGCCTCAATGTCAAAACAAGCTGGAAATCAACGACTGGCCAAAATATGTGGCATTATCGCTGCTGATGAAGCACGGCATGCCAACGCTTACATTGAATTTATCAACCGCATTTTCGAACTGGATACCAGCCAGGTGATGCTGGCCTTTGAGGATATGATGCGCAAAAAAATTGTAATGCCGGCTCATTTTCTACGCGAAACCGGTGATAACATTGGAGACCTATTTTCTCACTTTTCAGATGCTGCTCAACGAATAATGGTCTATACGACTCAAGATTATATTGATATATTGGATTCGCTTTTGAAAGAATGGAAAATAGAACATCGGGTTGGATTGAATGATTCGGCTGAGAAAGCAAGAGATTACCTGATGGCTCTTCCCGACCGACTAAAGCGGATATCGGACCGTATCAAAATCCCCCAAAAGCAATATCAGTTTAAATGGATCGGGATTTAATTTATTTTCTATTGCATGGAATTTACTGAGCGGGAACTTCAGGTCTTGGCAGACAAGGAGTTCCTTATTTCCAAGTCAAAAGTATCTTCCAAAATCCATGATCTCCTTTCAGAAACCAGGTTAGGCTTATGCGAACAATTGACACTTCAGAAATTGACTTTCCCTTCAAAGGATGTTTTTACCAAAGGTAAAATCTCCAGGGGAGAAAA
>JAHEMV010000406.1 GCA_024643455.1 Cytophagales bacterium | reverse complement strand
TGTTGTTACCAGTACTGCTCCGTTTTGAGCTCTTGATCCGTAAATCGATGCAGTATTGGAATTTTTCAATACTTCAATACTTTCGATATCATTCGGGTTTGGAATATAATTGTTTTCCTGAGGTACCCCATCAACAATATAAAGAGGTTGATTATTGGCCAAAGATCCGACACCCCTTATTTTTACAGTTTTATTTTCACCCAATACTTCCTCGTCAGCCACTTCCATCAAGTCCAGTGAAACACCTGCAACTCGACCTTGTAATGCGCTGACAATTTCAGGGTAATAATAGTATAAATTCCATGGGTTTAAAGTCGGGATTTGGGACGATACAGTTGACTGTGCAGTAGAAAGGGTCATATCAACGTTTTTCCAATCAACTCCGGTACTCTGTTTTATATTAGCTTTATATGCAATTTGCAGTGGATTATTTGTGCCAGTAAAGCGAATGTCATAGCCGGGATACCAGTTTGCATTTTCAACCAAATAAGAAATTTCGAATTTTGAAGTCTTATTATCTTTTTTATCAATGGTTATTTCTACAATTCCAGAAGGTAATTCTATATTATTTTTAAGAGAGTTAAGCTCGTTATTTAACTTTTTGGTCTGATTCTCAAATTCTGATTTCAACCATTTTTGTTTAAGCAAATCAGAATTTAATTTTTGAAGGTTTTCACCATAATATTCATTTATAGATTTTAAGGTCGACAGTTCGGTAGCTTGTTGATTGCCGGAAAGGTTTTGATTTGCCTTCAAAAAATCAAGTCGTTCGTTCAATACTTTTGACTGAACATCAGACTCTTCAATTTTATTTTTTAATAGGATCAAACTATCAGCTAACACCTCCAATTTGGCATCGCGATCCAGTGAATTAAGATAATCTGTTTTGAATTGAACATTTAGGATTGTGAAAGTTCCGTCTCCTTTGACGATTATGCTTTCTTCTGAAATGAAAGGCGATAATTTAGACAGTTTCAAAATGTAATTCCCTTTATCTGCCGAAAACCCTGCCTTTCTTGAAATTTGGGAACCTGATTTAAACACAATTACTGATGAAATGTCAGCTTCTATATTTTTTTCTGTTTGAGAAAAAGATATTATCGGGATACTTATAAAAAGAATGAGGGAGGAGACAGTCTTATACATTCGAATAAAAATTAGATATGTAAAAAAATATACGCTAAAAATTAGATACTAATATAGCTAAATTGATTTTTCAATATGGATGTCATTGAGAAAAAGAATGAGTAGTTGTATGTATTAAGATTAAAACCTGAAATTCCCAGACTCGGAAAGGTCGACTTAGAATCTCTCGATATATTTGATTGTCTATATAGTTTTTCAGAACTTATCTTTTCTGTAATTATTTATTTAACGTCATACTTATTTCCACGCTGATTATTTCGTTTGAGCCATCTTCGTTGAGATCCTCTTCATCCTGCTGTGTCATCATAATTTTTAGTGTATTGGAATTAAGAGTTACTATTGTAATCTCCGTTTCATCAATTGTGCCTTCATCCAATAACAGCGTTTTTCCGTCAGCGCTTAAACTCCAAGTCCCGGAATCGGGATCACCACCTAAATCTGTTTGATACGTATTATTATCCTTGAATGTGATTGTTCCGGTAAAAAATTCAAGTAGTGAATCCCTCAGCATATTGGTAAAATCTTCGGCCTCTTGTTGTGAAACCGCAAACTCATCAACCAAATACTGAGTCAGTGCTTTATTGTCTAAAAATAAATCCATAGTTGTTGTGGAGATGGTCCATTTGCCAAGAATCTGTTGAGATGGCAATGGATCTTCGCTGTCTTTATTGCAGCCTGCTAGCATACAAATTAAAAAGTATAAAATCAGCAAGCAGGCTGACTTAACTTTTATTTGGGTAGGTTGTGGAGTATTCATTTTAGTGGAAATAATGGATAAAATGTACATTTAATTCTCCATATTTCTTTGATAGATAGCCATTTAATTTGTAGTAAAAACTGCAATAAATGCTCCTTAAAATAGTAAAGATTGCAACTCTTAAAAATGAATAAAATCGAATTTTACCTAAAATATTCTTTTTACCGATCAAGCCACTGTTTAAAGTCACTGACTTTTTCGCGACTTACGATCATATCGAGGTGATCGAGCATTTTTAGTTTTACGCCAAGTCGATTGGAGGAATAGCTATAAATATCTTGAATGGAATCGATGTGGATAAGGTAATTGCGGTTGATACGAAAAAAATTGCTGGGATCGACCATCTTTTGAACCTGGTCCAGTGAATAGTCCAAATCATATTTTTTGCCATTAATGGTTCGCAGGAAAGTGCCCCGCTCCAGTATGAGAAAACATTGAATTTCATCCACCGAAACCGAATGAAAATGATTCCCGATCTTGACAAAAAAACGTGTTTTATACGTTTGGATAATCTGCTTATAAAGTATATCCAGTTTTTCGGATTGTTGCTGATGCGTTTCGTAAATCGATTTATACTTTTCCAGCGCCTTTTGCAGTGCTTGTTCTTCGATTGGTTTGAGCAAATAATCAATGCTGTTTACCTGAAAAGCTTTGATCGCATAACTATCATATGCTGTTGTAAAAATAATCGGTGTCTCAATCTTTACGGAATCAAAAAGCTCAAAGCTTATCCCATCGTCCAATTGGATATCCATAAAGATTAAATCTGGTTTTTCATGGGAATTAAGCCAATTTATTGAATCAAGTACCGATTCCAACCTTGCCAAAACAATGATATTGGAATCAATACCCAATAGCATTTTTTCCAGTTTATCAGCTGCAAGACGTTCATCTTCTATGATAAGGATATTCATTTTATGGGTTTTAATGGAATTTTTACTGTAAATAAATGATCTGATGAATCAACAATAACTTCTTTATGCAGGATCAATTTGACTCGCTCCTGGAGATTTTTTAAGCCAAGTTTTGAAGATGGTTCCAGTTGCATTTTTGGTTGAATGGCGTTTTCAATTATGACATAATCATCCTTAAGCGAAAGTTTTATAGTCAGTGGGCGTTGTTTGGTTGCAGCATTATGCTTCAGTGCGTTTTCTATCAATAGCTGAATAGAAATGGGTAATATTTCATACTTCTCAACCTCAGGCAAATCCATTTGCAGTTCGATTTTACCATCATCACGAATTTTTTGCAAAAAGAAAAAGCGCTCGACAAATGCAATTTCTTTGGACAAATTGATCAGCTCCACATCACGGTGTTCCAAAATGTAGCGATATATCCCAGACAAGTTAGCAATAAATTTTTCTGAAAGTGCCGGATCCTGTGACACCAGTGAAGACAAGGTATTCAGACTGTTGAACAGAAAATGTGGATTTACCTGGTTTTTCAAGGTTTCATATTGAAATATGAGTTTTTCTTCTTTTAGCTTTTGCTCTCTTTTTAACGCTTCATTCCATTCTGTATAAAAAAACACCAGTGACCCGATTGAAATACCGATTAGCCAGGAAATCAAAAAACCTTTAAGCTCATTTTGGAAAAAGTGACCGAGGACCTCCGAGAACGATAAATTGTCCATGATCATGCTCATCATTATCGTCATGAGCAAAAAAAACGCTGCTATTAACAAAACAAGAAGATAAAACATAATCAGCTTGATTATGATTTGTTTCTTATAATTTTTACCGGTCTTTATTGCTCCAGGTGTAAAGATCCTGAAGGCGATCACCATGTAAATCTCCAACTGAACAAATAAAATAACTATCATAAACCAGAAGTTCTTGTTAAATGCCTTTCCCGACCAGATTTTATTGAAAAATACGGCAATAAGAATACTTGCAATCAAAATCTTCAGATGATAAGCTATCTTGCTTGGGAGATAAAAATCAATCAATCCGCGTGTTTTCATAATGGATTAAATTTCATGATAAATACGTTTAAAAACCATAATTTATCTAAGAATTAGGGACTTCGATCAAACCGCTAGCGGCCAAAACTCCCATTAAACTCATTAAAACGATAAGGAATACCAAAACGGCAGATACGATATTCCAAAGCTTTTTTGGATGATCATACCAACTACAAACCAGTATCGAAAAGAACAAAGTCTGTGGCATAATTTCGATATATCCAGTCACTTGATCCAGTATTGGAATTTTAGTATAAATAAATCCTTCAATTGATCCTCCTGGCGCCCCGGCAGTAGAGAGTATGCTTAGTCCGACAATTAACCCCCAAAGTTTGAGCCACCCATATTTTTGGTACAGGAAATTTTCTTTGAAATACCAAAGTGCTAAAGCAAACACCAAACCTCTAAAAACCTGAAGCCCTGGGCCAGCTGCAATCCATGGTGAATCAAATGGTTTATAAAGACAGGAGATAATCGAATTTTCAAATAAATCCTTATAATTTAACAGGTTGGCAGCGATTATTCCCATAATCATATATGTAATCATATGTGCTGCTGTAATTCTCCAAAAGAATGTTCCGAATGTAAATTGACGCTTTTCCATTTTATTGAAATTTTTCTAAATGATTTTGTGTGTAACCTGGCTATCAAGCAGGTTTGATATTTGGTTTTGCTGTGACACATCTTGAGTCACAGGAATAATTTTTTTCAAAAACCACGTTAAGATAAATCCCCAAATAAAACTTGAGGTACTGGTTTCAATAAGGTGACCAATCCGAACCATTTCCGGCATGATGGGATTGGGTAATAATAATTGACTACTGCCCAGAAAGGATAATAAAAGTCCAAGGATTAAACCACGATGAAGCCATGATCCTGTTGAAGTTGAGATCACAATCATAGCAATAAGTACCCAGAGAAATCCTCTAAAAATCTGGAAAAAATATAAGCCGGTAGCAAAATTTGCTTTCATCATGGTGAAAAACGATTCCATCACTACAGATCCTGAATAATATAACCGTATCGCTTCAAATTGCCAGGCAATCAAATAGCCTGCTAAAAAATAAACTGCTGGCCAAAGTATTAAGGCTAATAGTAAGATCTCTTTCCAGAGTGTCATGAAGTTTACTTTTGGCAATGGGTAAGGTGTGGATTCAGAACTCGAAAATCTTCCGGTAAGCATTGTAGCCGCGATTGCAAATAAAAAAGCCATAATAGCCCCACCTACAACAATTGTCATAATAAGATTGGGTTCCATTTTCAGGCTATCATTAAACCATACCGT
>JAHEMV010000405.1 GCA_024643455.1 Cytophagales bacterium | reverse complement strand
AATTGCTCTTTAATGAGTACAATGTCAAGCAGGAGCGGATGCTTTTTGAAAAATACAAGGAAGACTACTGCAAAGAGTAACCATGCTTCCTTTTATTCCATCACCAATTGAATTCGAATATCATTCGATTTTTCGGGCTGTTGCCAATAAGTCCGGGAGGATGCAATATTATCGTATTGCAAGAGGCAAAAAACAGCAACGAATTAGTAAAAATGAGTTTTCAGATGTCTACAACAAAGCAAATATCATAGCTATAAAACCCATTCAGAATGACTCCTCCCTTGCTCCCATTCAAATGGACGTTTATGTAAAGTAATTGAATTTAAGTTCTTGTTACTTTAAACCTTAATTACTCCAAAGCATTACAATTTATCAGAATCCAATACCTCCCAGGTGTGGTCAGATAAAAGTTTTACAGTAGCCAAATACGATTTAAATGGGATCCTTTTACCCCACTCGGCAGGTGAAATCATAGAAAGCACATCCTCATCGTCACTCCTTTGATACAAGTAATAAGTTTGGCTTATGATAGGTTCGAAACTCATTTGAGCCAGATAAATGCGTTCTGACACCTTTACTCTTTTTTTGATAGTATTGGCCTGCCGTACAATTGTCTGCATTTGCTCATACAAGAGCTGCAATTGATCCTCAGTCTGCTCTTGCATGGCAGACATTGCCCGGCCTTTTATTTTACCCTTATCTGTGGGCTTAATTATAGCTCCGCTAACCGAATGTGGAAAAGAAATTAACCCGGGATTTTCGACCGTTTTCTCCTTCATATCTTCCAGATCGATTTTGTTTGGATCTGTTTTTTTTCCAGGCTTCAATTGTTTTTATTTTTTAGTATTGAATTTTGTTGAATCTGCTTTTATTGTATCGGAAGGTGCAAGTGTTTCTATCAACAACTTTTTTGACCCTGGGAATGACGTTTTTCGAGAAATATCGTATCCTAATATGGCCATTGCAACAAAAAAAACTGCAGCGAATCCGATGAAAATTCGTTTTGACTTATTCAAATTAGTTTTTCAGAATTGTTATTTCTACCCTACGATTAAGTTTTCTGGTTTCCTCAGAAGCATTGCTGGCAATTGGTTTGGTTCCTCCATAACCTTTGCCTTTTATCCTATTCCCTTCCACTCCATGCTCAGTAAGATACATTTTAACTTTATTAACTCGTTCCTGCGATAAGGAAAGATTAAGTTTGGAACTTCCCTGATTATCTGTATGTCCAGAAAGTTCGATCTTAACATTTGGATTTTCGCTCAACATATCTGCGAGTTGATTTAATTCGGCAAAAGATTCATCCAACAGCACAGCTGTGGCACGTTCGAAATACACCTTGTTTAATTGTATTGTTTCTCCAACTTCCAACGGGGTCAATAAAATATCTTTCTTTAAATCCCCATCAATAACCTGAACTTCTTCAGTCAAACTCATAAATCCTGGTGATTTTACATTGATTGTTACTTGTTTGGTTGCGAAGGGCAATTCGATTTCAAATGCCCCAGTTCCTTCATCGGAATTAATATTAAAATCTGTTCCATCAACTTTTATGTTCAAAGCTGCAGATATCGGTTCGTTTGTTTTTGCATTTTCTACTATTCCAGAAAAAAGTATTGATTTCCTGGCTTCCTGAGCGATCACCTCAAGTTCTTCAAATAATTCTTCAGTAGCAGCCACTTCTTGCATTTCCACTGAAATTTTATGTGCTTTCAGATCTCCATATCCATCGCTATTTTGAGTTGAAGAAAAATAAGCTATACTATTTTTTACATCAATAAAATAATTTAGCTCCACGCCAATAGAATTCACTTCAGGACCAAGATTTTTTGGTTTTGACCAGGAGGTCCATCCTTCGCCTTGTCTTTCTGCAACAAATAGATCGCGACCTCCCTTACCTCCATAACCATTGCTTGAAAAATAAATTTTCGATTTATCAGGAGATAAATAGGGTGTCATTTCCTGACCTGTTGTATTGATGTCGGACCCAAGATTTACTGGCTGACTCCATTTTCCATTTTGATATGAACAAATGTAAATATCTTCTTCTCCTCTGGACGCAAATGCCTGAAGAGATAAAAGCATCAGGCTACCATCCGAGGAAATGCTTCCACTTTGATTTTTAGATCGGTTCAATAAATAGTCTACTGAAAGTCGAGCAGGTTTTGACCAATTTCCATTGGAATAAATCGAAAAAGAGATCCCATCATTTATAATGAGCCCTCCTGGATTTTTCTTTTCCTGATTCAAAAACATAATTTTACCGTCAGGAGAAAATCCAAGAATATAATTTATCAATTCATCATTTACTGGCTTGCCTAAATTCACAGGTTTTGACCAGTTCCCATCGGCACCAAGGCCACTCACCCAGATGTCCCCTTTATCCTTGGGACCACCAATATTCAGACTGTCATTTGCCCTGGTAAAATATAACTTTTCTCCATCAGGACTGAGAATAGGATTTTGTTCATCATAACGCGTATTTACATTTTTTAATAAAGCGTCCAGATCACTTGTATTGATTTTTTGTGCCGGGGCACTTAATGAAAATCCAAGGAGAAAAATCAGTACTATAACTTTAAAGTCCATATGCATTATTTCTTTAATCAGTAGCAAAATTATAATCTTTTATACAACGATAAAGCGATTTCTATAATTGTAACAGAATAAATAAGGTTGGCGAATTTCAAAGTTTAAGAATCATTAATGGATAATCTGTAAACTTACTTAGATGTTGCGTGAGACTGGTATGGAATAAAGTCTCCAGGAAATTGAGCTTCTTATTTAACAACACAAGCATATCGGCTCCAGTTTGTTTCATATATTCATCAAGTCCTGCAGCGATATGTTTGAATACCATTCTATTGAATGAAATATCATCATAGTGAATAAATTTTGAAAGCTCACCTTTAAATTCTTCAAAGATTGCCTTGTCGATAGTATGATCGTGATGTGAAATGTGGAGTACTTCTATTTTTGCTTTTAGCTGGGTTGCCAGAATTACAAGTTGCTGAATAGCAAGTTTATCCTCTTCCTGATAATCAGTTGCATAAATAATCTTCTTTATACCATGATAAGTGTGATTTTCAGGTACACATAATACTGAACTGGCAGTATGTTGAATGATACTTTCTGCCTTTCCGCCCAGGTATTTTTTATCATAGTCCGAATACCCGGTTGTACCGAGCACGATCAACTCATACTTTTCTAGTTCCGTCAGTTCGGCAATAACATCTACAATTTTACCAGACTTCAAAAGATAATTACACGAAGGCAAACCCTTTTTCGTACTGATATTTTCAATCTCTTGTGAAATTGCTTTAAGCTTTGATTCAGCCATTTCGAGTAACTTCTCATATTCTTGATTTACATAATCTGATTTTAGGATTCTATTCAAATCTGATGGTGTAAAAATATTTATGAGCGTGATTTCACTTTTTTCTTTTTCTGCCAAGGCAACCCCAAATTCCAGTGCATTCAGGGAAACTTCTGAAAAATCAATTGGACAAAGTATTTTATTCATAGGGCTGTTTTTTAATTCAATTTACATCAAATCCCAATTAATACCTGCTTACCCAACTGTTTTCTTTAATATAAAATCTCCATGGTTTTAATGCATCTTCTTCAGCATACTCCACCCCTATTCTGGTTGTAGATGTGATCTGTTTATCATCCAGTGTTGCTTCCTCCTCTATCCAGATGGCGTTACCGTCCAGTGACATTCCATAATGCAGCGTCGTTATTCCCAGGGCTTGAGAAAGTACACCAGGACCAGAAGTTAGCCTTTTTTCAATCCGTTTCATTTTTCTACGCTTTAACATCGTTTCCAATCCTGACAACGGTTCAATCGCTCGAATCAGGACAGCATCAGCATAACCTTCTTTGTTCGAAACTACATTTACCAAATGATGTATCCCATAGCATAAATAGACATATGCTTTCCCTCCAGCAGAAAACATCACTTCATTTCGCTTCGTCTTACGTTGATTATTGGCATGACAAGCCTTGTCGTTATTCCCGGAATAAGCTTCTGTTTCCACGATTTTCCCTTTTGTTACAACTCCATCAATATTTGTACAGAGCGTTTTTCCTAGTAATTGCCTTGCCACCAAAACAACATTTTCATTCAAATACCACGTCAATTCTATCTTTTCTCCCAATTCTTTCAAATTTTACCATTTATCAAAAAAGTGCATCATAAATTCAGTAAAAGATATGTCAAACCAATAAACTTTCATATTTTCGAAAAAATTAATCTAACAAAAACCATTTAAATCATGAACTACAGTCGAATAAGTTTGATTGCATTATTACTATTGAGTGTTTGTTTTGGCAATTCATTTGGCCAAATTGTATTGCCTGCACCAAGTCCTACAGCCACATTTTCACAAAAAGTTGGTTTGACAGATGTCACAATTAATTACTCCAGACCAAGTAAAAAAGGCCGAACCATATTTGGTGACTTAGTACCCTATGGCAAATTGTGGAGAACAGGTGCAAATATGGCCACAAAACTCACCTTTTCTGATGACGTGAAAATTGGAGGTAAAGATTTACCTGCAGGTACCTATGCCCTTTTCACAATACCTGGTGAAAGCGAATGGACGGTTATTTTCAATAAAAACGTAAATCAAGGTGGAACCGGTGATTATAAAGAATCTGAAGATGCACTTAGAATCACCGTAAAGTCTATAAAAATTCCAGAGAACATAGAAACGCTTCTTTTGAATCTTGAAGATGTAAAACCGACATCAGCAGTTATCGAATTGGCTTGGGAAAGCACAATTGTTCACATTCCTTTAGAAGTTAATGTGGATGAGCAAATCATGGCTTCGATCAAACAATCCATGACAATAAGTCCAAATACTTACCAGCAGGCTGCTTTGTATTATCAGCAATCTGGAAAGGATCTAAATCAGGCACTTGAGTGGATGAATAAAGCTGTTCAAATGTATGAAGCAGAAGGAAGTAACGTGTTTTGGGTGTACAGACAAAAATCATTACTGCAAGCAGATATGAAAAAGTATTCAGATGCCATCGTTACGGCAAAAATCAGCCTCGAAAAAGCAAAAGAAGCTAAAAACGATGACTATGTAAAAATGAATACGGAGTCCATTGCCGAGTGGAGTAAGAAATAATCCTAATTGAAAATTTATATAAAAA
>JAHEMV010000404.1 GCA_024643455.1 Cytophagales bacterium | reverse complement strand
CTGAATCCATCCACACCCATATTTAGCCAATAATCCATAACCTTAAACATCTCTTTTTCAACCAACGGATTATTGTAGTTCAAATCTGGTTGGTGATGAAAAAATCGATGCCAGTAGTATTGTTCAGCCACCGGATCCCAGGTCCAATTCGATGCCTCATAATCTGTGAATATTATTCTTGCATCTTTGAATTTATCCGGATTATCCGTCCAGACATAATAATCACGTTCCTGGGATCCTTTCGGCGCAAGCCGGGCTCTTTTAAACCATTCATGCTGGTCTGAAGTGTGGTTCATTACCAATTCGGTAAGTACCTTCAGATTTCTTTTATGCGCTTCACGTAAAAATCGTTTAAAGTCACTAACATTTCCATAAGCTGGGTTTATGGTGTTGTAGTCTGCGATATCATATCCATCGTCTCGCTGAGGAGAAGGGTAAAAGGGGAGGAGCCATATGGTAGTGACCCCCAGATTTTCAAGGTAGTCAAGCTTATCAAAAAGGCCTTCAAAATCACCTATACCATCGTTGTTCTTATCCATAAATGCCTTAATATGCAGCTCATAGATTATTGCATCTTTATACCATAGTGGTTCACGAATGATTTTTTGAGTCTTTTTATTCAACATTTTTTTTGTTTGGTTTATTCAATTTTAAGCGATTCTTATTTTTTTGACAAGTTATAAATAATTGTATGTTATTTCAATTCAAAGGCGATTCATATGAAATATTACAACCAAATATTTGATTCATTAAAAATATTGCATCAATTGAACTGATAAATTTAATTTTAGTTACTTCACTTATTAAAGATTTCTAAAGTGAATTTTAAGAATCGTTACCGTTAAATATGTTTATAGATAGATAAGAGAAAGCAAAATTATCAATACACTTTATTGAATTGGTTTTTTAGTTGTGATCACGTAAAATCAAAAACCAAAAAAAATGCTAATGAACATTCTGCTACTTTCATGTTTTTAGCAGGAATCACGTATATTTAAAGCTAACTTAATAACAAAGAACCTAGAACTGAAAAAATAAATTCTAATCATTTTACATTATGAAAAAAATTCTCGTTCCAACAGATTTTTCCGAACAGGCGAGCTATGCTCTTGATTTAGCAAGTGAAATAGCAGGCAAAACAGGTGCAAAAATTGTTTTGATGCATGTCATGGAATATGCAAAAAAACAGACCACCTTTTTGGGGAGCTCTACACTCAACACCATGGGATCTTTAACCACCGGAGTTGAAATGGATGATATTTACTTCATTCAGTTGTTCAAAAAGCGCAAGCAACAAATGGCAGAAATATTAAGTGATCCTGTTTATGCCAATATTGATATCACTGACAAAATAATGATGGGGACGCCTTATCATGCAATTGAAGAAGAAATAACAGAGTCTGATGCGGATTTTATTATTATGGGAACCACTGGAGTGAATGATTGGGCCGAAAGTCTCATTGGCTCCACTGCTGAAAAAGTAGTGCGACATTCTAGTTGTCCTGTACTTACACTTAGACGAAAGGTTCGATTGGGAGATATAGGAAAGATTGCTTTTGCTTCCGATTTCAAAGAGTCAAAACCAGGCTATATGCGTATTGTCAGGAGTATTCAAAAATTATTTGGTGCGGAACTTCATCTCGTTTATGTCAACACTCCAAGTCACTTCAGGAATGAGCGTGAGATAATCAATGATTTGAAGGCCTTTGCTTCGGAAAATGAGCTGGATGGCCACAAAATCCATGTGTATAGCCATCAACATGAAGAAGAAGGTATAGTTTGGTTTACCGAAGACCATAAGATGGATATGGTGATGATGGCTACTTTGGGAAGAAGTGGATTTTCACGCCTCTTTGAGCATAGTATTGCTGAAGATGTTGTGAATTTTTCTAAAAAGCCCGTAGTGACATTTAACCTTAATTATGTTTCTAAATAAAAGTAAGCCGGAATTACCGGCTTATTCTTTTTTTAAAGCAAAATACGCATTTTGATCCATGGAACACCTTTATCAATGGATTGAACAGGTTCTTGGTATGAGTCCGGCTCTATCGGCAAAATTGATTAAATCAATTCTGTTGATTTTAGGGTTTATTTTGCTCAATAAAATCATCAATCGGATTGTATTTAGCAAGACTGAGGATGTATACTACCGGTATAGGTGGAGAAAAACCCAGGATTACATCACATTCTTCATAGGATTTCTCATCATCATTTCGATTTGGATTGAAGAGTTCAAATCTCTTTTAACTTTTTTTGGACTTTTATCTGCTGGTGTTGCTATAGCGTTAAAAGATCCGCTGTCTGATTTGGCAGGTTGGTTTTTTATCCTTTGGAGAAAACCGTTTAATGTCGGTGATCGAATTCAGATCGGTGTTTATTCAGGTGATGTAATTGATATTCGTATTTTTCAGTTTACTATTATAGAAATCGGTAATTGGGTAGATGCAGATCAGAGTACCGGTAGAATTTTGCATATTCCTAATTCCAAGGTTTTTGTAGAAGTGTTAGCAAATTATAATGCTGGATTCAATTATATCTGGAATGAAATAGGAGTGTTGGTAACTTTTGAGAGTAATTGGCAAAAAGCGAAAGAGATATTAATCAGCATAATAAATGAAAAAGCCGAACATATTTCCGCGTCAGCTGGAAAGAAAATTAAAGATGCCAGCAAAAAATACATGATATTTTATAAAAATTTAACACCCATAGTTTATACTACTGTGAAAGATTCCGGCGTGATGCTTACAATGCGTTTTCTTTGCGATCCCCGACAACGAAGGAGTTACGAACAAAAGATATGGGAAGAGGTACTGAGGACTTTTGCGGAAAATAATGACATTGATTTTGCGTACCCTACTCAACGATTTTATAGTAATAACATCGAGGGAAAACCTGGTGCCAGTCCAAACAATATATAAATCAAACAATTTAATAATTGATCAGTCCTTCATGGATTTTATCCACTTTTTGATTAATTCCACACCTTCTTCATGAACTAGTTTTCGTCCTAATTCGGGCATCATAAGGCCAGGCGCCGAGGACTCCATTCTAAAGGTTAATATTGAATTTTCCGGATCTCCTGGCACAATATCAAATTGCAATCCGCCAGAGCCGGCTCCTGCAGCAACAGGAGATTTGAAAATGCCCATGGCATGCTCAGTTGATGCGTATGTGGTCAGATCAAGCCCAGAATTTTTACCCGGCCCTTCAGGTCTATGGCAATGTCCACAATTAATTTCCAGATAGGCCCTTGCTCTATTGTCTAGTGAGCCGGTTTCACTATCATCCCAAACAGCAAGCTTTTCTATTTGATCTAAAACAGGCATTTCCTGTATTAATCCTGCGTTTTTCATGGATTCTAGTTGATTTTTTCCATCAACAATTTTGTTCAATTGTCTCGCTGAAGGTCCGATGGGTGCCATTGCGCCATTTAATTCATGACAACTTTTGCACTGGACCATAGTAGGCACACTGTATTGAAAAGGTGCTTTACCATTTAATGCAATTAACTGTTCTCCTCCTGTTATTTCTAAAAAAGCATCAGTTTGCTCTTCATTCCAAATGTATGGCAACGCTTTCCATCCACTTTCTTCATGGATCAATAATCGCGTTTCAATTATTTTACCTTTCTGATTCGATAATTGTGCATTATCATAGTAAAAATTCTTAATCAGCACCGTACCGATAGGGAAATTAAGTACTTCCTTTTCCCGATAAATAATTTTTTTATCCTCTGGGATATATATAAACCTGCGCTTTAAAGCATAATCGGTAAAGAGAGGAGTATTCAATTCATAAGGCAAAACATTTGTGGTAGGGATAAGGCTGGATAGTGGAGCTTTGAAAAACCCATATTCAGAAAGCTTTTCTTTGCCAATATCAGCATAAAGAGCGGAATGCGAAGAAGCTACTTCTTCAACAAAAACAATTTTTTCTTTATCCTTTTTTGGATTGCATGCTATAGAAAAGAGGATTAAGGCCAAAAAACACAATCGAAAAATAGGCATGTTACAAATCACATTTTAGTTTTGAAGGATCGGTTGAAAGGTGTTCAAAATTGTTTGCTGCATCAAGGATGGCAACTTTGGTATTTTCGTTTTCATCAACACAAATCTTGTAGTCTGGATTTATTGAACCGTCACCCAATCTATAGTTTGATGATTCTATCCCATCCCAGGCAATTTGAGGAGGGCTAAGTTTAAACTTATATAGAAAGAGTTTCCCAAATTCATTTCCCAAATCCGGTAAAATATAGCTATTGGAAAGATTATTACTGTGAATTCGTACCTCTCCAGGATAAGGATCATATTTGGTGTCTTCTTTATAGTTTTGATTGACACCCTGAGCGCCGGATGGTCTGTTTTCTTCAGCAGATTGATCCCGCATTTCTGCAACGAGATCATAACTCACAATACCGATACCAATGGTTTTATTATCCTTTATTTCATTATTATACACTTCCACGTCTCGAGTGGCCAGTATCAGAAAACCAGTTCCTGGAGGAACAACGCCTACAATATTGCCCGCAGGGGCAAAATTTTTCAAATTATTATCATGGACTTTATTATTAAAAGCTTTTATGTTTTTGCCATTTCGAGTAAGACCTGGCAAGTCAAAAATTAAAATTCCTCCTGTGTTTTCGTAGGAATTATTCTCTTCTATAATTACGTTTTCAGAGTTTTCGCTTTCAATACCGGCAACATTCCAATAAACCGTATTTTTCCTGATCATGACATTTTCAGATTGTCCGACATACACTCCGGCATCGCTGGCTCCAAGCACTTCACAATTTTCTATGACCACATTTTTGCACAACACCGGATACAATCCATACGCACCATTTTCTTTTGTCACCATTCCTGTCCATGCAGATTTGATATTTTTAAAAGTGATGCCGTCTGTATCGGTCACTTTTATATTATCACCTGCAGCGTCTTCAATGCTAAAATTTTCTAAAATAATATTTGTACAGTTAGCAACACGGAGTCCTTCTGCGCCAGATTCCTGAATTTTAAATGAAAGCACCGTTTTATCCATGCCTTTGCCCCGGATGGTAATATGGTTTTTGCCTTCAAGGATTAAACTATTTTTGAATATAAAGTGACCTTCATCAAGCTCTATAATCGTACTGTCCTTAGCAAGCATAAATTTTTCAGACGTTGCTT
>JAHEMV010000403.1 GCA_024643455.1 Cytophagales bacterium | reverse complement strand
AGCCCTTCTATAAATTATTCAGACAGTATCTCTTCAGCGTGTTTCAAAGCTATATTTGTCTTTTCTCCAACGGTTTCAATTTTTGTTTTTTGCTCATTAAGATATTCCATTGCCTCTTCTTTGACTTTCCCTTCAAAATCACTGCTAAAGCCATGCATCCAGTTCATCATTTCTTCATGAGATTTTTCCAATTCGTCAATGACTTTTTTGGCCTCTTCAATTTTTAATGTATCAGTTCCAGAATTACTTAATTCTTCTAATTTACTTTTGAGTTGTTTTTTATATTTCATTATATCACTCATTTTAATCATAATTTCATCATGCAATGCCATTACACTTTCATAACGTTCCTCAATTTCGTTTTTCTTTTTTTCGTTGCATGAAGTGATAAAAAGGAAACCAAATAGTAGAATAGATAGATAGATTTTCATGAGCTTTGATTTGGTAGATGATATAAATTTAAAACAATATAATTAGTCTTTTTATTCCCACAATCTATACTTTTCTAAGTGTACCTGTTCACCAAAGAACAATTTTGTCAACTCTTCGAAAGACTGGGTATAATCTGACACCATAAATTCATTGAACGATTCGATTGATGTATTGGTTAAAAGGTTGTATTCGAGGTACGCCCGTAATGAGGCAGCAACTATCTGGGAAGAATCAATAATGTCTACTTTCCCATTGTAGTAATTATCGACTTGTTTTTTGATCAGCGGATAGTGCGTGCACCCCAGAATTAAAGCCGATATATCCTGCAATAATGGTTTTTTAAGATATTCGTTGATTATATCCTGACTGATGGTTCCCTGCAGAAAGCCTTCTTCGATCATCGGCACAAGCAAAGGAGTAGCCAGAGATTGCAACTGTAACTCATTTCCTAATCCTTCAATTTTTGTCTCATAAACTTTCGAACCTACCGTTTGTTTGGTACCAATCAACCCAATTGAAGTTTTACGATATGTTTCTCTGATATAATTGACTACAGGCTCGATTACATTGAACACTTTGGCGCGCTTACCCACGTATTCTTTTACTAAATCCGTAGCAGCTGCACTAGCGGAATTACAGGCTATTAAAATTACCTTGCACTTGCGTTGAAGAAATACATCACAGATTTTAATAGAATACGCTTGAATAGCAGCCGTAGATTTGTCTCCATATGGAAGATGAGCCGTATCACCAAAATAGATGATGCTTTCATTTGGCAAAAGCTGCCGAACAGCCTTGGCAACTGTTAATCCGCCAATTCCACTATCAAATATTCCTATGGGATCTGAAGCTTTTGTCATGATTATACCTAAATAAAAAGCTCCAAGCAGAAAAATCTACATGGAGCTTTAAAATTAGAAATAATATTATTTAAATATACTGATTAATGATGTTTTCAAAATGTTCTTGTTTTCCACTTATTTGTTTAGGTTCACCTACTTCTAAAGCATACGACCTCAGGTCTTCCAATTTAAGTTTACCCTTTTCAAATTCGGCACCTTTCCCAGTATCGTAAGATGCGTATCGTTGTTTACGCAGCTTTTTATATTCTGACTTCTCGAGAACATCTGAAGCAATGATCAATCCTCTGGCAAAAGCGTCCATCCCTCCAATATGAGCAAGAAATATATCTTCCAGATCAGTGGAATTTCTTCTTGTTTTAGCATCAAAATTTACGCCTCCAGTTGTAAATCCTCCAGCTTCAAGGATTACCAGCATACTTTCTGCCATCTCACCCAAATTCGTAGGGAACTGATCCGTATCCCATCCATTTTGGTAATCTCCTCGATTGGCATCTATGCTACCAAGAAAACCGGCATCAGCAGCTACCTGCAATTCATGCTGGAAGGTGTGTCCTGCCAGTGTTGCATGATTTACTTCAATATTTAATTTGAAATCTTTTTCCAATCCATTTGCCCTTAAAAATCCAATGACTGTTTCAGAATCATAGTCATATTGGTGTTTAGTAGGTTCCATGGGTTTTGGCTCAATTAGGAAGGTTCCTTTGAAGCCATTGCTTCGCGCATAATCCCTAGCCATGCTAAGGAACTGAGCAAGATGATCCTTTTCTCTTTTCATGTTCGTATTTAACAGAGACATGTATCCTTCACGGCCTCCCCAAAACACATAATTTTCACCTCCTAATGCAATCGTAGCATCGATAGCATTTTTTACTTGTGTACCTGCCCATGCTAATGATGTAAAATCCGGATTGGTGGAAGCACCATTCATATATCTAGGATTTGAGAATACATTGGCTGTCCCCCAGAGAAGTTTTACTCCGGTTTCTTTTTGTTTTGCTTTGGCATAATCTACAATGATTTGCAGCCTTTTTTCTGACTCAGCAATTGAGCTTCCTTCTTCGATCAAATCGAAGTCATGGAAACAATAAAACGGTGCTCCAATTTTGGTAATAAATTCGAAAGCAGCATCCATTTTGTCTTTTGCTCTTTGTACAGCATCTCCAGCAGCATCCCATGGAAATTTCTTTGTTCCTGGACCAAAAGGATCATTGCCTGTTCCGCAGAATGTATGCCAGTAGGCTATGGCAAACCTGAAGTATTCTTTCATGGTCTTTCCGCCAATTACTTTGCGGTTTGGATCGTAATATTTGAAAGCGAAAGGATTAGTAGATTCTTTACCTTCAAATTTTATATTGTCAACTTTAGGAAAAAATAGTTTACTCATAATATTTAAAATTTAGAAATTTAGATTTTTTAACCAGAGTTCATAGGCATCTTCATATGCTCCAAAAAGTGGTGGACTCGGCTCGATGGTTTTGATGGATTTAAGGCCTTTAAAAGCTTCTGAATAATTAGAATACAAACCAACTCCAATCCCGGCCCCTCTTGCTGCTCCCTGAGCTCCATCGGTATTGTAAAGCTCAACCGTAGCGCTTGTGATATTAGCAAAGGCCTCTTGAAATAATGGACTAAGGAACATATTGGCATGACCAGCGCGTATAGTATTCAATTCCATCCCCATTTCCTTCATGATATTAAACCCATAATTTAAAGCAAAAACGATTCCCTCCTGACCAGCACGGAGAATGTGCGATTGATTATGCCGATTGAAATTGAGGCCGCAAAGTCTTGCTCCAATATCATTATTTTCCATGATTCGCTCGGCTCCGTTACCAAAAGGAACAAATGAAAGGTTATCAGCACCAATTGGAGCATGCATAGCGATTTCATTCATCTCTTCATATGAAATCTCGTCCATGATATTTTTGCGCATCCAACTATTTAGAATCCCGGTTCCATTTACACACAACAACACTCCGTAACGTTCCGCTTTTTTAGAATGATTTACGTGCACAAATGTATTTACCCTGGAAAGTGGATCATATTCAGGTGTTTCGATAATCCCATAAACTACCCCGCTTGTCCCAGCGGTAGCCGCAATCTCACCTGCGTTTAATACATTTAGCGAAAATGCATTATTTGGTTGATCACCAGCCCTGTAAGCTACCTTTGTACCAGCGGCTAAACCTAATTCATTCGCGGCTGAAACTGAAAGCTGTCCATGCACAGAAAAAGTATCTACTACATCCGGAAGTAGATTTTTGTCTATTCCATAATACTTCAACAATTTCTCAGCTATGGATTTTGATTTAAAGTCCCAGAAAATTCCTTCTGATAAGCCGGAAATGGTTGTGTTTATTTCGCCAGTCATTTTCATAGCTATAAAATCACCAGGCAGCATAGCTTTATAAACCTGCTCAAAAAGTTCTGGCTCATGGTCCTTAACCCACTTTAATTTTGAAGCTGTGAAATTACCCGGTGAATTAAGGTAATTTGTCAGACAATATTCTCCGCCAAGATCATGAAATGCTTTTTTGCCAATTTCTACAGCACGGCTATCACACCAAATTATCGCTGGTCTTAAAACGTTTTGATCTTTGTCTACTAACACCAAACCGTGCATCTGATATGAAATTCCTATGGCTTTTATCCGCTCCTTTGGAATTCGGGTTTTCAACATCAATTCCTTAGTCGCTGATTTTATATTATTCCACCAGGTCTCTGGTTTTTGCTCCGCCCAACCCTTTCTCTTGGAAATCATTTCCATTTCTTGTTTAGGGTAAGTAGCAGTCGCTACCACTTCTCCAGTATGGGAATCCATCATGGAAACTTTTATAGAAGAACTCCCCAAATCATAGCCTAGTAACATATTTTCTTATATTTGGTGTGTTGAATAAGTGAGAAAAAAAATTCTTATAGTCAACATGACTACAAGTTTTCTATTTTTTATTGTCATTTCAAAATATATTTCATTAAAATTGAATAAAAATTACACCTCCCCCAACTGATGGCCACAGAAAATCACAATATTTTTACATCTGAAATAATCGATGCCCTTTCTATAGACTGTACAATTTTTGGATTTCAAGAATCAAGGTTGAAGGTTTTACTTGTAAAACATGCTGAAGGCATAATTAAAAACCAATGGGCGCTTCCGGGAGGATGGGTAGCTTACAATGAAGATATCCATGTAGCCGCATACCGTCTTTTGAAAGATCTTACTGGCGTTAAGGAACTTTATCTGGAACAACTAAAAGCATTTGGAGAAGTAGATCGATATCCTAAAAAACGTGTGATTACCATTGCATATTATGCATTGACCAGGCCTGAAAATTATCAACTTATACCTGGATTTACTGCCTCAGATGCCAGATGGTTTAATATTGAAGACATTGCCAATTTGCCATACGATCATGGCCAAATTTTGGATTTCTCTTGGCGGCGGCTTAAACGAAAAGTAAAATATGCCCCTATCGGATTCAATCTTCTTCCTGAAAAATTTACTCTCCTTCAACTTCAGGAATTGTACGAGGCCATATTAGAAATCAGACTTGACAAACCTAATTTTCGCAGAAAGATCATGAAAATGAATTTATTGGTGCCTTGTGATGAAAAGCAAATTGGGGTGTCACATCGTGCAGCCAATTTGTATCATTTTGATATGCAGGTTTATGATAAACTGACTGAGGACGGTTTTATTTTTGAATTTTAATTACACATCCATTTTTGAAGTTTTTTATATATTCAAATCATAATTGCAATCACTTTATAGTATAAATCAATATATTCTATAATAATTTTTCGCTTTCTCCAAATATTCTATTATTTTTTCTTTGCCTTTTTAATGAAGAAAATAAATTATGCAAACGTTTGCATAATCTGATTCTGGA
>JAHEMV010000402.1 GCA_024643455.1 Cytophagales bacterium | reverse complement strand
AGCGAAGTGGACATGAGCGCTATTTGGTCCACAATGAAGGGAAAAGGTGTCTCCGGCCCCATCATTTCGTCTTTTTTTGTTGCCCTTATTGTTTCAACTTATTTTCAAATCGAAAAATTAATCGGTAAAAAGTTGTTGGTGAATTATTTGAGTGGCAGGTATCGCAAACCTAAAAAAGAAATCAGGGTGTTTCTGTTTTTGGATCTCAAATCTTCTACGACAATATCAGAGAAGTTGGGAAATGAAACATATTACACATTTTTGAATGATGCGATTTATGACATGTCACAAGCCATTATGGAGACACGTGCAGAAATTTATCAATATGTCGGCGATGAAATAGTATTTACCTGGACACTGGATAAAGGCATTACGAATAACAATTGCCTTCGCCTTTATGAAAAAATATCAGATAAATTGGAAAGTCGAAAAGCGTATTATCTTAAGCACTATGGTTTTCGACCACAATATAAAGCTGCAATACATGCTGGAATTGTTCTGGCCGCTGAGATCGGTCATATCAAAAAAGACATTGTCTATTCAGGAGACGTTCTGAATGTGACAGCCCGCATGGAATCCCTATGCAATAAATACCAGGCGGACATCCTGATATCCAAATCACTTTTTAACCTGTTAGAAAGAAAACATGAAATCATCTATGAAGATCTGGGTCAGATGACCTTGAAAGGAAAAGATGAAAAACTTGAATTGATCAAAATTCATCCTTCAGATACCAGGTATAATGAAGAACGAAAAGAACTGGAAAAAGCACTCAAAGGAAAATAGAAGTATACAATATTTATAACATTCGTCAATCCTTTAATAAACCTAATTCCATTAAACTAACGTCCAATAAAAACCCACATAGCCATGGAAAGTATTTTTATGGAAAAAGACCAAATGCCATCAGATCAGGATCTGATAGTCGCTTTGGGATCTAGTTTCAAAACATGGATGGAACTGAAAAATTACTTGAATACCATTCTCGACAAACCATCTGAAGAATGGAATTACCCGGGTAAAAAATATGGATGGAGCTTCAGAATGAAAAGTAAAAAACGAAACATCATCTATTTTTTGCCTCGAAAAAATTATTTTAAGGTTGCATTAATTTTTGGTGCCAAAGCTACAGACAAGGTAATGCAAAGCGATGTCAGCGAAATAATAAAAACCGAACTCCGGAATGCCCGAGTTTATGCTGAAGGTCGAGGAATTAGAATAGACATAACCGATTCAAATAAAATGAATGATATTAAAACCCTGATCCAAATCAAATTAGAAAATTAGCAAAACCAGATTATGACGGAAATCTCAATTCAAAAAGAGCTTTATGAAAAAATACCAAACATCAGATTGGGTTGTATTCAATGTAGTGTAAGTGTTGCACCTGGTGATGAAAAAATCATTTCACTCAGTAATACAATCATTGAAAATGTAACGTCAGTATTAACCGTAGAAACCATCAGTCAAAAATCGACGATTAAATCCACTAAAGAAGCCTATCGCGCTTTGGGCAAAGACCCGAGCAGATACAGGCCTTCTGCCGAAGCATTGACACGGCGCGTGGTAAATGGGAAGGATCTCTATCAGGTAAATAATATTGTAGATCTGCTAAACCTGGTTTCTTTAGAAAGTGGTTTTTCGATTGGAGGTTATGATGCAGAAAAGATAGATGGAGCAATATCATTTGGCGTTGGAAAAGAAAATGAGCCTTATCAGGCAATTGGTCGCGGGGAGTTAAACATTGAAAATTTACCCCTTTTCCGCGATGAATCTGGCGCATTTGGCAGCCCGACAAGCGACTCTTTGCGCACAATGGTCACCGATTCTACCAGTATATTTCTGATGATCCTCATTGATTTTAATGGAGACAAATTCCTAGAAAAATCCATGGACCGCAGTATCGAATTCTTAAATAATTATAGTGGAGCACATTCCTTTGAAACAAAAATTGTACTCCCTACATAGAAATCGTAAAGGTCGTTCCTTCCCCTACTTCTGAAATCACTTCGATATTGCCTCCATGGCGTTGCATGATCTGCTTTGACAAGCTCAGGCCGATACCCGATCCTTCCTTTTTGGTTGTGAAAAAGGGAACAAATATAGCATCCAGGACCTCCGCAGAAATACCTGGCCCATTGTCAGAAACAGCTATTTTTACATTCCCTCTTTCTTCATAAGCCGTCATCCGGATCACCAGTCCGAGTTGATCTTCCCCTGCTTCGATGGCATTTTTCAATAGGTTGATTAATACCTGTTCGATCAATTTCTCATCTGCTTCAACATACAAATCCTTTGCCTCAATACTTGTGTAAAATTGGATGCCATGAATTTCTATGTCCTTTTTCATTAAAGGTATGATCTGGTCAAAGAGATCTTTCACCTTCACGATACCCATAACCGGCTCTGGAATTTTAGTCAAACTTTTATAACTTTCCACAAACCGGGATAAGCCTTTGCTTCGCTTATGTATCGCCTGTAATCCTTTCAGAACATTTTCGATTTGCTCATCCTCCAGTTCAGATTTCTTCTTCGCTACTCCATCTTTTTCAAACATATTGACCAGCGTAGAAGAAAGTAATGTAATCGGACTGACGGAATTAATGATTTCGTGAGTCAATACGCGGATCAGTTTTTGCCATGAATCCAGTTCCTGCTGATCGAGTTCATTTTTAATATTCTGTAGTGATATGAGTTTTATGTGCTTTTCCTGGAGTTTAAATTCCACAGCCCGGATTGATAATGACTGAATTTCGTGTTCATTGACCAGCTTTATCAATTCCTGTTTCCCTGGTTTCAGATTTCTGAACTGATTTGAAAGCCCCTTTTTCACCCTGTCAAAAGCATGGATATTTTGAGCATATTCTATTTTCATTAACCGCCTGGCAGCGTCATTGTATAACTCTACTTTTCCCTGATCATCAAATGAAATCAATCCGGTATCAACATGCCTGATGCTGTATTGAAAGTACTGTTGCTCCATTTCCTTTTCCAGCTTAACCTTTCTGAAATTTTCAATAATCCGGTTAAATTCATTGTATAAAGGTTTAAATGGAAGTTTTTTTGTTTTGTTAAAAGTCAGCGTATCATCCTGAAACTCGAACGACTGAAGAAACACCAATAGATCACGGTAAGTCTTGTTGACATATACGATCATCAGAAATATCTGAAAAACCCATAATACTCCAAGCGAAAAACGCGTGACCAGCAAATAGTCCCTGCTAAGCGTCCAAATAAAAAGCGCTGAGGTGATGGCCAGAAACGTCGTGTGAATGGCTATTCGGACGTTAAAAAGATTAGAGTTCATACTTTTTTATTTTATCGTATAAGGTCGAGCGATTGATCCCCAATTCTTTGGCCGTTTGACTCATATTCCAGTTAAATTTCTTCAACGCTTTCTCAATCAGCATTTTCTCATGAACAAACAGGTTAAACAGTTCTGTGGGATTTTCAGCACCTTTTTCCATTGTCTGAAACATCAAATCTTCCGGTTTAATAAATCCATCCGAAGTCATGATAACTGCCTTTTCAATGGTGTGCTGCAGCTCACGGATATTACCAGGCCATGCATATTTCATCAATTCATTTAGTGCAGATTTTCGAAACTCCAGATTTCCTTTTTTATATTTTAGTTTAAATATTGAAAGAAAGTGATTGGCAAGCACAGGTAAATCATCCAGCCGTTCGCGCAAAGATGGCAAATGAATATGGATGGTATTGATCCTGTAAAGCAAATCCTCTCGAAAAGTTCCTTCCTTAATCATCGCCTCGACCGGCAAATTTGTTGCACTGATCAAGCGAACATCGATATCTATAGGTTTATTATCTCCTACCCTTGTGATTTGTCTGTTTTGCAAAACGGTAAGCAGCTTGGCTTGGGCAGAAGGCGACAAATTACCTATTTCATCCATAAAAAGCGTCCCTCCTGAAGCCAGTTCGAAGCGGCCGATGCGATCTGTTTTTGCATCTGTAAAGGCTCCTTTTTTGTGACCGAACAACTCGCTTTCAATCAGGTTTTCATTGAGTGCAGAGATATCTACGGATACAAAAAGCTCCCCTGACTGCATGGACAATCGGTGTATTTCACGCGCTATAACTTCCTTGCCTGTACCGTTTTCGCCGGTGATCAACACGTTGGCTTCAGTCTCAGCCACCTTCCCAATAGTTTTATACACTTGTTCCATGGAGGTTGAAGGTCCTTTGCACAATTGAAATTCATCCTGAATTGAATTAGCCAGATGTTGTTGTTTGTGTTTGAGATTTTTGATTTCTGACTTGGATATACTCAATTGATAAGCCGAAAGAACAGTCGATAATATTTTTTTTTCATCCCAGGATTTTTGAATGAAATCAGCAGCTCCTTTTTTAACGGATTGCACAGCCAGTTGCACATCGCCATAAGCTGTAATAAAAACGATCGTAGCATCCTGGTCCAACTCTTTAATTTTGTTTAGCCAAAACAAACCTTCATTGCCCGTATTGATCCCAGCCTTAAAATTCATATCGAGTAACACGAGATCAAAAATCTTTTTTTGCATAAGTGATGCGATGGATTCCGGACTGTTTTCTGTAATCACCTCTTTGAAATGTGGAGCAAGCATAAGTTTGAGGGCGATCAAAAATTCCTCATTATCATCTACAATTAATATACTCCCTGTTTTTACCATATGGATCCGATTAGAAAAGGTGTTGGAATTTACCACACTATTTGATGAAAAACCATCAAATTTTGCTTAACTGCATAATTTTTTTCAGATTAATTTGGGGTATTACGGTACAGAACCGAAGCGCGAATTTTTATAAAAAATCATTAAATTCGTTTGTGGAAATTGGTAAAGCATATCCATAAAATCTTTAACATTTTTTAATGACACTTTTTTTACCGCAGATATTGAGATAAAATCTAAAAATCCTGTAAACCCATGAAGTATAAAATTCCCTTTCTAACAATGAGCGCCTGGTTGATTCATTTTTTTGCTTTGGCACAAAACTTTATTCCAATCAATGAAGTTCAGCGCCTTCAACTATTGGATAAGCCCGCAAAAGGAGTCAGTATGGTTTTTGATACCGACACCTATAATGAGATTGACGATCAGTTTGCCCTGGTTTATGCCTTGCTGTCCAAAGAAAGTTTTAATGTAGAAGCAGTATATGCCGCTCCTTTTTCCAATAACCGGGCTGATAATC